>JACJVZ010000004.1 GCA_020637445.1 Calditrichota bacterium
CGATCCGCAATCTTCAGCAGGAGGGGGTGGATTTCAAAGATGCCATTCGCACCAGCGGCTCATTGCGTATGCGACCCGTCCTGATGACTGCGCTGGTCGCTGCGTTCGGTTTCATTCCTATGATGATTTCGCTCGGAGTCGGCGCTGAAGTCCAACGCCCACTTGCAACAGTGGTCGTCGGCGGAATTGTTACATCCACCATGCTCACACTGATTGTTTTGCCGGTGCTGTACACTCAATTTGGAAGGCCGATTACCGAAATGGAAGAAGCCTAAATTCAAATGCATTCACTTAACTTCCAGCCGCCCCACCCGATGTCCTGTTTTTGTCCTGTTTTCGGTTGGTGCCGAAGGTAAAAATATAGACTTAGCAGTAAAACGAGAAAAGCCCCAAACGGGGCTTTCTTGTTAATTATGCTTGCCTTACAAGGGCGGTTTAAACATAGACCGCTCTTTCGATTCCCGCCGTCTCCACAATTGCACCCTTGTTAAGTATAGACTTAGCAAGGGTGCTTTTACTTAAGTAAACCGGAAATAGCAAATAGCTACTGGAAACCTGATGGCCCACGGATTTTGGCCATCAACTAAAAAAGGCAAGCATTTGTTAATTCGTATGTTATAGATAGGCGGCGCTACTGGTCGGGAATCTCATGCTTTTCAAGCAATAGTGCTGGATTGACAGACGCGAGTCCGAAGGTGAAAAAATTGATTCCGAGTCCTGGTCCTAGATCGTCGGCCAACTTGCCAAAGAACAAACAACTTGATTTGATAGGTGCGGAACACTATCTTGCTGGCAGTATGAGAGTCCTATTAATTGAAGACGATCGAAAGTTCTCTGCTGCTTTGCTCAAGAGCCTGCGGGCTGCGAGCTTCGCCGTGGATGCTGCCGCAGATGGCATGTCAGGTGAAGAGACAGCATTTAGCAATGATTATGATGTTATCATTCTCGATGTAATCATGCCGCGCCAAGATGGTTGGCAAACGTGCCGTAATCTCAGGAAATCAGGGGTACAGACTCCGATCCTTATGCTGACAGCGCTCGATGATGTTCAGGACAAGATTAAGGGACTCGATTTTGGTGCCGATGACTACTTAACCAAGCCTTTTAATATTGACGAACTGATCGCGCGATTAAGATCATTGATCCGAAGAAACAGCGTGTCAAAATCTACGCAGATCGATCTCTATGGTCTTAGCCTTGATCAGAAGACTCGCTCCGCTCGCCGCGAAGGGCGGGAAATTCGTCTTACTGCAAAAGAGTATGCGCTCTTAGAGTATTTTATGTTAAATCCAGAAACGGTACTCTCGCGCGAACAGATTTCCGAGCATGTTTGGGATATGAATTTCGAGCCGAGAAGCAATGTTATTGAGGCATCCGTGAAATACCTTCGTCAAAAGATTGATAAAGGATTTGACAAACCGCTGATTCTAACTGTGCGAGGAAGTGGCTACATGTTTTCGGAGCACGAACAGTGACAAAGTTCTTTTCAAATCTTACGATTAAGACTAAACTCGTCCTTGCGTATACGACGATTTTTGGAATTCTTATTGGATCATTCGCAGTTGTGACGTATCGAAGTATCGGCGATTCCAGAATGGCGCGACTTGACGCTGAACTCGATTCACATGCTGGCAAACTCCTTATGGAAATTGATGAGGACATGGGAGATCAAGAAGACATAGAGGACGACTGGCTGTCGGGTTTGACTACAGAAGATCTCAATGACGCTCACTTACAGCTCCTCACGGTGACGGGCGCCGCGATCGTGAAGGACAGCCTACTGCAAACGGCAATTGCCGACTGGCCATCGAAGTACTCTTTTAAGTCAGCACAACACGTTAATCTAAAACTCGGCACAGGTGACTACAGGGTCTTGTGGCAACCGGTGGAGATCGACGGAACCGTGCTCTATGTTCTTGAACTTGCAATGCCGATGCAAGACATGTTGGATGACATGGAACAGCTTCGGCTGCTCTTTTGGATATTGGTGCCCGCCATTTTATTGATAACGGGAATGGCGGCGTACGGAATTACGCAGGCATCGTTTCGTCCGATTGTCAATATGACCAACGCGTCACGTAATATTTCTGTCCACAATTTGAATGAACGATTGGATCTGCCAAAGACTCAGGATGAAGTTCGGCTCTTGGGAGAGACTCTTAACGGGCTCTTGGAACGATTGGATTCGTCGTTTCGTAGCCAAAGGCAGTTTGTGGCCGACGCATCACATGAAATACGCACGCCTCTCGCAGTAATGCGTGTGGAGTTGGAACATGCATTAGGTAACACTAGCGACAGTTTAGTTCGCGCAGATATCCAATCTGCACTTACGGAAATCGATCGTTTGTCCAAAATGGCAGGGCAGTTGCTGCTTTTGGCCAGATTGGATTCCGCTTCGCAATCTAACGAGCGTGAATCGGTGCGAATTGACGAACTTCTTGCTGAATGTGTTCGGAGATTGAAAGCGTTTGCGGAATCAAAGAACATTTCTTTGGAATTATATATTGAAGAAGCGATTGAGTATCTTGGCGATAGTGAGAAGCTAAAGAGCGTATTTGACAATATTATTGAAAACGCGATAAAGTACTGCCCGTCGGAAAGCTCCGTTCAAGTGTCCCTGGCACGAGTTCGCGACGAACACAAGTTTCAAGTGACCATCAGCGACAATGGCCCTGGAATACCGGAGGATGAACAACAAAAGGTCTTTGGGCGATTTTACCGTGCGACCAGCCAACGCGGCGAAGGTAACGGCAGCGGACTGGGATTGGCCATTGCAATGCGAGTCATTGAATTGCACGGTGGCGCACTAACTATCGAAAGCCATGACGGCAAAGGTTCAACTTTCACCATTAGCCTGAGCGAGGACAGCACGGCGTAGACGATTCGGATTCTGCACAACGAAACGACCCGGAAGATACTGTCTTCCGGGTTTTTCATGTTCATTTCATCTTGCCAGACTATTTTGTTCTACGAAACTGCAATTCGCAGGATCAAAACCCAACAAGGAGATGACACAAATGTTTCGCAACATCAACATAATCATTACTATGGCAATTTTGCTGTGCGCAGGAGGCCTAAGCGCGGCAACAGCCGCCGAGCCCGATTCCGAAAAGTCCATATCTCTCGGCGAAGTGCCGGCAGCGGTTCTCGCGGCATTCGAATCACAGTATCCGGAAGCGAAGATCACGGGCACAAACCAAGAGGTCAAAGACGGCCAGACATTCTTCGAAATCGAAAGCAAACAAGGGAAGACCACACGGGACGTACTCTATTTGCCTGACGGCACGGTACAAGAAATCGAAGAAAGCGTGTTAAAGTCGGAACTTCCGGCATCAGCTACGGCAAACCTTCGCAAAGAATTCCCAACAGGCGAAATCCAAAGAATTGAAAAAGTGACCCGAGCCGGAGTTGCGCAATACGAAGTCCTGATGGAAAACAATGATGTCCGGATGGAGATTGTGCTCGATGATTCGGGACAGATTGTCAAGTCAGAAAAACTTGCGCCAAAGGGTGAAGATGAAGACGAGGAGTCTGAAGATGCAGAGTAACACCGCGACCTTCAGCGCGTACCTGAATGACTCACTCGCAAGAGCGGTGAAATTAGTCTTAGGCCTCGCGCTGATCCTGGGCGCTATTCCCGCGTTTGCGGGACTTCCTCTTGAAACCGAAACGGCGAGACTGCCGATGCGAAAATCGCTGACGGTTGCCGGCGCGTTTGAATTCCAGACGTCTCACGAGGGAACCGAAAAGGCCGCTCCGTTTGCGCTTGAATATGGTCTCGCCGATCGACTCGAACTGCTGGTTGAACCCGTATTCTATACCGCGATCACACCCAAAACTGGTCCGCATACAACTGGTCTCGGTGATCTTGAAACAACTCTGACCTGGCTTGCATTACACGAGCGACCCAATCGGCCTGCAATCGCACTTGCTGGCGAAATCAAGATTCCGACGGCACACAGCGTACAAATCGGAACCGGGAAAGCAGACCTTGCAAGCTACGTAGTAGCTAGCAAGGAGCTTGGCCGCTGGGATACCCACGCGAACTTGAGCTATACTATTGTCGGTCAACCCGCCGGCCAGCAGCTCAACAACTTGCTCGGTTATGCCGCCGCGATTGAATACCACGCCGCCCAAAAGTGGGATATAGTCTCCGAAGTATTCGGCAATACGTCGGCCTTGAAAGAAACGGCCGATCCAATTCAAGGGACTGGCGAAAGTGCGGTGACGCCGGAAGCATCGGGCGGCGAATTAGTTGAGATGCTGGGTTTGCGCTATCTAATCAGTCCAAACGTTCATCTCTCGTTCGGTGTTAGCCACGACAATTCCAACGCGTGGCTATTCGCGCCTGGACTTGAGTTTCACACGAAATAGACTCGCTAAGGTTCGTTGAATGGCTAACAGAAAGTTAAAGACTACTGCAATCCTCTGCGTTTGGATTCTGGCACAAACGCTCTATGCTCAAGCGCCTGCCCCAATGACTTTGGAGGAAGCGCTTGCGATGGCGAGACTGAACAGTCTGAACGCAAGTATTGTCGAGGATAGTCTTCGTTACGTTGAACTGACTCAACAAGAACTCAAGTCGGGATCAAGACCGCAAGTGATGGCTACCGGAGGGGCTTCGTACGCGCCGGACTCTCGAAATTTTGGCTATGATCCCGTCATCACGGACGGCGGCCAGATGAATGGACAAATTGTCGTCGAACAAAATATCTACGATGGCGGGATTCGTGCGCTGAAAATGCGGCAGTTAGACGTTGACAAAAAAAGATTGCGCGCCGACAGTGTAAGACTTGATCGGGAACTTGTTTGGATTGTTACGAAACAATTCATGGAACTTCTGAAATCAGATCAGCTGATGACCGTTCTGTCAGAAAACATTCAACAGATCTCGGACTACTTCGACATAGTGCGAAGCATGAACGCAGGTGGAACCGTCCCGTATACGGACGTTCTAAGAACTCAATTAGACCTCACCAAAGCGCAAGCAGAACTTCGGACGGCGAGAACCGCTCGTGGCAGCGCGGCAATTGCACTAACGACGACTATGCGAATGGCCCCTGATCCGAACTTCAGCATCGTCGGATCATTGGATACTTTGTTGTCACTTCAAATCAATCGGCTTTCGCTAATTCCATCGGATTACCTGGAAAGCACGCACGAGTTTCAGAGTCTCAATCAGGACATTGCCAGAAGTAAACTCGACGAAGACCTTGCGCTCCATGAAAAACGCCCCACAATTGATTTCACGGCCGACGCGGGGTATCTATCTACGAGGTCAAACCTTAGGCTGCCTCCGGCAGAAATGTACAGCGGGTTTGGCGCATCAATCGGAGTCTCCATGCAGTTTTCGCTTTACGATGGGGGCGCGACGGCAGTGCATGTTCAGCAAGCAAAACTGGCGACACGGTCGCTCGAAACGCAGCGCGTGAACTTAGTCAATGAAATAGCAGGGCAGGTGAGCAATCTTCGTCTTCAAATCAAAGATCAAGAGAACGCGCTTGAAATGGCTTCGCAGAATATCGAAACCGCGGATCTAACGTTTGAACTCACGCGCGCCATGTACGCAGGTGGCAGCGCAAACGTCACGGACGTATTAAATGCGAAGCAGGCGCTTCTCGATGCTCAAACTGCCAATATTGATGCCAAGGCGAACTCTATTGATCTTCAGATTCAATTAGAGCAAGCGATAACTCCCGTATCGGAAGGACGATTGTGAAACGCTGTATCATATTACTGCCATTGCTCGCCGCATTGACCGTGGCCGCGTGCAAACAAGACGGCGGCACCAGTGAAGAAGGAGCGCCCCAAGTTGTGGTCGCGGTCAAGACAGTTCCCATTGCGCTCGGCACGGCAAACGTCGAACTTCATGCCATCGGGCGGTTGGAGGCGTTGCGTACTCAAGACGTACTTTCTCCTATTACCGGAAGAGTGACGTCAATAAAGGTCCTTGAAGGGGAGTCCGTTCGATCCGGAGAAGTGATCGCTTCCATCGAGACTCGTGAGTCAAAAGCGGCCCTTGATGGTGCACGAATACTTCTGTCTCGCGCAAAGAGTGTGTCTGATCGCATAAGTGCGGAACGGGCGGTTGCCTTGGCCGAATCCACTCGGACACGGGTAGAAATCACCGCACCCTTCAACGGAGTTATCTCAGTGCGGCAAGCAACGGAAGGGCAAGTGTTGTCCGAAGGAACTTCGCTGCTGACTGTGGTGGATCTAAATACTCTGGTCTTCATGGCGGACGTTCAGGAAGGCGAACTTTCTCAAATAAGAATCGGCCAGAAATCGAGCGTCCACTTATCGGCACTGCCGGATACAACATTTGAAACGACCGTTGACGCTATCAACCCGCAAAGCAATCCCGAAAGCCAGGCGGTTGAAGTGCGACTCACATTTCTCGAATCTGTCGCCCCCGTTCTGAAGTCCGGAATGACAGGGACTGCGGACATCGTTATTGACACTCATCCTGATGCTCTATTGGTCCCTAAATCCGCAGTGCTGCGAAATGATGAAACACTTCGGCACTCCGTGGTTATTGTTGGTCCGGACTCGTTATCGCACACGGTACAAGTCGAAATGGGCGTTCAGACTGACTCGACGGCGGAAGTCGCGAGTCAGCAGCTCAAGCCCGGTATGCAGGTGATCGTCGAAGGGCAATATGCTCTTGTGGATTCTACGAAAGTTAGTGCAACACCGCAAGGAATGCAATGAGTCCATTCCACTACGCTCAAAAGCACACCAAAGCGGTGCTCTTTTCAGTGGTTGCGATCGCGGTCGCCGGGATCGCGATGATGCTCAAGATGCCGGTTTCGCTGTTTCCGGACATTACGTTTCCCCGCATCGTGATCCTTGCCGACAATGGAGAAGAACCCGCCGATCGCATGATGGTGGAAGTCACCAAACCGTTGGAAGAGGTCGCGAGTTCGCTGCAAGGCGTTAATGTCGTGCGTTCCATTACGAGTCGAGGATCGAGCGAAATATCAATCCTCCTGGACTGGAACACAGACGTGTTGCAGACTTTGGAACTGTTACAGGGAAGAATCTCGAATATCCGCAACGAACTCCCCGCTACGGCGTCAATTCAAGCCGAACAGATGAGCATTGCGGTCTTCCCGATTCAGGGCTACAGCCTGACATCCGACACGCAAAGTCTGGTGGAACTGCGCGATCTTGCTTTGTATCAAATTCGGCCTGCGCTGATGAGAGTGAACGGCGTCGCCAGAGTGGAAGTCACAGGCGGGGACACCAGGGAATTCACGGTAATACTCGATCCGGACAAACTCGCAAGCTATTATATTGATGCGACGCAGGTAACGGACGCAATCGACAAATCCAATACCGTTGCCTCCTCGGGTCTTCTGGCGGACAACCATCTGCTGTACCTATCACTGGTCTCCGGACTTCTGAAATCCGTAGAAGACATTGCAGGCGTGGTGGTAACTGTCAAGAATGACGTGCCGGTCTTCGTTCGCGACGTTGCGGATGTGAAGCCGGGAGTGGAAGACAACTACATTCGCACGACCGCACACGGGCACGACGCAGTACTTATCAATATCATTAAGCAACCGACGGGCAGCACGGTGCAGATTGGTAAGGATGTCACGCGGGTTCTTAGCACAATTGACTTGCCGCAGGGTGTTCACTTTGAGAATTTCTACGATCAAAGTGATTTCATCAACAGATCCATACTCAGCACGCGCGACGCGATCTTGATCGGTATTCTGCTCGCAATGGCGGTAATGTTCGTGTTCTTGCGCAGCAGCCGCGTTATGTTGGTTATTGTGCTCTTCGTGCCGTCAGTTATAGCCGCGACGCTGGCTCTGCTGTACTTGTTTGGCGAAACCGTCAACATTATGACCTTGGGTGGAATTGCGGCGGCAGTCGGGTTGATTATTGACGACGCGATCGTAGTCATCGAGCATGCCTTCGCCCAGTGCCCCCGGGGGATTCAAGCAAGCAATTTGCGTCAGGTATTCCGCGAGACGATTGGGCCGGCCATTCGCGAGTTTCTTCCGGCGATCATTGGATCAACGTCCTGCACAATTGTTATCTTTATTCCGCTTGCTTTCCTGAGCGGCATAACAGGCGCGTTTTTCAAATCGTTGTCCGTCACGATGGTAACTGCGTTAGCGGTCTCCTTCCTTTTTTCCATATCCGTGGCTCCGCTCTTTGCCTCCCTATTCCTGAGAGGAAAGGACATCGCGCATGAACTGTCCATCGAAAAGCACACCAGTCGACTTGCGAAATGGTATGAACGCGTTCTGCGAAAGCTGCTTCATTTGCGCGGCCTTGTTGTTTTAGGAACGGGAGTCGTCTTCGTGCTCACATTCTTGATATACAAGCAAATCGGCAGCGACTTTTTGCCCCATATGGACGAGGGATCATTCGTTCTGGATTACATGTCGCCTCCGGGAACGTCGTTGGACGAAACGAATAGGATGCTGGTTGGAGTGGAAAATGTCTTGATGAGCATACCCGAAGTGGACTCCTATTCGCGTCGAACCGGAACGCAGCTTGGATTCTTCATTACGGAGCCAAACAATGGTGACTTTCTCGTCAAATTGAAACAGCGGCGAAACCGCAATATTGACAACGTCATGGATGAAGTAAGAACTCGGATTGAAGAGTCTCAACCCGCGCTCCAAATAGACATCTTTCAGTTGATGGGAGATGTCATCGGAGACTTGACGAATAGCCCGTCACCCGTAGAAATAAAAGTCTTTGGGGACAGCCCGGAGGTCATGCAGAAGACGGCCAAGCAGATCGCTTCATTGATTGAAACTGTCCCGGGTATAGTGGATGCCTTTGACGGAATAGTCATCTCCGGGCCGTCCATGATAGTAAACGTGGACCCGGTGAAAGCAGCGCGCGATGGATTAAATACAGCTGACTTAGCCGGTCAAATCGAGAATATCATGCGCGGACGCGTGGGCAGCAATATCCAAAAAGGGGAAAAACTCGTCGGTATCCATGTGCGCTATCCGGATTCATATCGCTCTGATTTGCAGGCGATTGAACAGCTTTCTGTCTTGAATGACCAGGGAATTTCCGTGCCCCTAAAGAATATTGCGACTATTGAAATGACAGGAGGACAAGCCGAGCTGAACCGCGAGGACTTGCGACAGTTGGTTGCGGTGACAGCGCGAGTCTCGGGAAGGGATCTGGGCAGCGCGATCCACGATATCCAATTGAAGCTGCGGAACAACCTGGTGTTGCCGAAAGGTGTTGCCTTGGAATATGGCGGAGTTTACCAGACACAGCAGGAATCATTCAGAGGCCTGCTGCTGGTCGCAATTGGCGCAATCATACTCGTCTTTCTGGTACTTCTTTTCGAATTTGGCGAATTTGCGGTTCCGCTTTCCATATTGCCGATAGCATTGCTCGCACTCTTGGGATCATTTGCGGCGCTTTGGCTGTCTGGAGTGACGTTTAACATATCCAGTTTTGTCGGCGTGATCATGATCATTGGCATTGTCGCGGAAAATGCCGTCTTCGTCATGCATACGATTAGGACGCGCATTGCAGCCGGCGACTCTTTGGATACGGCAATTGTCACAGCAAGTTTGATCCGCACTCGCCCGATTCTGATGACCACGCTGGCAGCGGTCCTGGCCTTATCTCCGCTGGCACTCGGACTTGGCGGAGGTTCAAGAATGCAGCAGCCTTTGGCCATTGCAGTAATCGGCGGTTTCTCCATTTCAAGCTTGTTATTGTTCTTCGGATTACCGATGTTATACAGATTATGGAGAGGTAAGTAGCAGCCGCTCAGGTCATTGCGGTCGAATACCGATCCTACAAGATCCGTACTCCTTCGAAACGACCAAAAGAGTCTTGTCGAAACACCGCTTTCTAAAGTGTATGACTGAACAGTCAACAAAATCCCCGTTTTTCCCGCCGGAAAGTACGCTCGTCATCTGGAATCCAGCCTCAGGCACCCGCAGATCAAGGGTAAGAGCCCGTCAGACTATCGCACTCTTGGAGCGAGACGGATATAAAGTTACACAAACGCAAAAACCTGGACACGCTACGGAGATTATCAAGAAACGGGGTCCTCAGGGAGTACGCGCTCTTGTGGTAGTTGGTGGGGACGGGACATTGAACGAGTCTATCCAAAGCTTACCGACATACGTTCCCGTTGCATTCTTTCCCGGCGGCTCGGTCAATCTCTTCGCACTCAATCTCCGTATCCCCGATAGCCCCAAGCGTTGGATAAATATGTTACACACTGGGAAGGTAATTTCGGCGCGAAACGGGCGTTGCAATGATCTGCAATTTCATAGCACGGCCTCAGTCGGCTTCGATGCCTATGTGGTCTCGCGTGTGCCGGGTCGTCTAAGGCACACGCTAAACAAAACCGCGTTCGCAATATCGCTTCTCGTCGCTGTTTTCACGTGGCGACAACCGGTCTTTGCAGTCAACATTGATGGTGAAGATATCTCGGAAAAGATCAACTGCATTATTGTCAATCGTGGTGAACACTATGCCGGACGATACAGGGTCTTTTCTGGATTGCAGCCCGGAAACGAAAAGCTGCACTACATGATATTGACGGGCAGTTCTCGCTGGAGCCATCTAAAGCATCTCTTTGGATTGGTGTTCGGAACTCTTGCGCGGATGAAAACAGCCCGATGTGGAGAAGCCAAGGAAATTACCATAGATGCCAATCCGCCCGAGTTTGTTCAATGCGACGGCGAATTGGCCGGGCGAACCCCAATTAAGTTCTCGCTGGAGTCTGTAAGGCAATTCGTGTTGGTTGAACAACAGCTTTCGCGCGGATTTCAGCATCCTGTTTCAAGGCAGCTCTGAGAGCGAAAGGAACGAACTTTTGGAACGAGAGCTTCCACTCTTGTTGCAAAAGCAACTCCTTCTAATTACGAAGAAACAAATTGCATTCAAATCCACAAAAGTCCTGGTCAATGCACTTAATAATCGTGTCACTCTCAATACTGGTTAGCACTGCAGTTGCAAGCACCGCTCTAAAATGTCCGGAACTGTTCGACAACCCGCAAAACGGCATGAAAGCGTGCGGAGGCACCATGAAGGTCTACCATGTTAAGCCCGGAGTGGACTACGCCTATATTCGTCCACCGAACTCCCGCTACTACAATTTTCTATACAAGGATTTCGGCAGCTACTTTCGTACAACATTCAATAGACCCAATCTCCCCTACATCGGAGCGATGGTGGTTGGAACCGGACTGCTAGTCTATTTCGACCAGGATATTATCGATGGAGCGCAGCATATTGGAGATGAAGTCGGACTCAATCATACAAGCAAACAAAAGCCGCTGACAAACTGGGGTGTCAAGGTTGGCGGCAAAACGATAGGTACGCCGCTCAATGTGCCGCAAGACCTGGAAACAGGTATGTACTTCCTTGGTGACGGCATTGTGCATAGTTCGATTGCAGTCGGCTTTTGGGGTTACGGTCAACTGTCGGGAGACAAGCGTGCGTTGCAGACGGGCACTCAGTGCATTGAAGCGATCGTAGCCACCGGAACGATGATCCAGATTCTTAAGCATAGCTTCGGTCGGGAAAGTCCCAATGCCCGGACTGTCGACGGCGGCAAATGGCGTTTATTTCCCAATCCGTCGGACTATCAGAATCATGTTCCAAATTATGATGCGATGCCCAGTGGTCATATAGCGACAGCGATGGCGACGGTAACGGTTATCGCCGACAATTACCCGGACAAGAAGTGGATCAGACCGATGGGCTATTCGCTCATGGGAATTTTGATGTATGCAATGCTTAATAACGGCGTACACTGGGCGAGCGACTACCCATTGGGAATATCCATCGGCTATACGTTCGCGAAGATTTGCGATGGTCGCGCACGGACGATTTTGAGCGGCAAAGGCAGTGAAGAAGTAAATGGCAAGGTGTCAAAGCGTGACCACATTTCCCTGTTGCCATATCTTGGCAACAATTCAATGGGACTGAGATTGGGCTACGAATTCTGACAGCACTCTATATCTGATATGGAGATGCGAAACACAAAAAGAATATCAGGAAGCGAAAGACTTGCAAAAGCAAACGTCACAATGAGACGCTGTTCGCTCCTATTATCACTCTTTTTTGTATTCGGATTGATATTAGTGATGACCGAAATTAGTATCGGGTTTGACGGCTCATCAGAACAGATAAACCAAGATCTTCGCAATGGGAAGATCCTAATTGACCGACCTGACGGAGTGCAGGTGCATGAGATCGGTGCTCGGGCCATGGGAGTAGTCGCCGCACCAATTGAAGATGTCTGGGCTGCAGTCATCGACTTTAATAACAAAGCTGAATGGATGCCGAACATAGAGGCTACGCACATCGTAACCGACGCTATACTGAAGGAATTGGAAAGTCAGGAGAAATGGGATCGGAAATCTTTTCAAGAAATGGTTGGACACTACTTCAGTGACAGTCTGTATAGTGATACCGTGTACGTTTGCTATGACGTGAAAATGCCGTTCCCCTTCGCTCGTCGTTGGTACTTATTGAAAATCATTTTGAATCACGAACAATATCTAGTCAAATGGTCAATGGTAGCCGGAAATCTGAATACAAATCACGGGTCGTGGGAGTTGAAGCCATTTGAGGATGATGCCCTGAAAACGGTCGTGCTGTATACAACCTATTCGGACCCTGGACTCTTGTTGCCAAGATCAATTCTTGGAGTTGGAGTAGCAAAGACCCTTCCCAAGGTGATTGAAGGGCTTCGAAACGAAACCGCACATGCAGTTAGAAAGCAAGATTGAATATTAGAAGTTGGCCGTTTAGAATTGCTTCCTCCGCTATGAAAGTACGTTTCTTCGCAACGCCGGTAACTGAGTCCATAGCAGTGTTTCTGCTGTTGGTGGCCATCTGTTGTTCTGTTGCGTCTGCGACCGAAAGCAACGGACAGTCTCGTGAAAGGATGCTTCACTCTGATGCGTCCGATTTCAAGTCAGCCACTTTTCATATGCTGAAGGCACCATTTTGCATGAAACGTGCAGCGCTGTTGCCTGTTGCGTGTGCGTTCACAACAGTCTTTGTCAGTTCGCTCGGAGATATTCCTGCCCGTCATCATACAACCCGGATTAGTTCCGGCTGGGCGTTTGAGGTCGCAAACGTTGGCCACGCGTTTCAAAGTGTCCCGGTCCTTTTTGGCTCAATGGGCGGGTGTTATCTGCTTGGTGCGTTGATCGGAAAGCCGGGACTCAGAAGGTGCGGTTTGGAGTTGATGGAAGCGCAACTCATCTGCGGGATTGGAACGCAGCTCACCAAAAATATCGTGGGCCGCGATCGTCCCTATTTGAACACAGGGCCGACGAACTTCAGAGGACCAAGTCTTCAGAATGCGCATCACTCATTCTTCTCCGGCGACGCGAGCGTGGCATTCGTTCAGGCTTCAGTATTGTCCGCTGAACTGAAGTCCGTGCCGTTAGCAATCGTTCTCTACGGGCTGGCAACATCAACAGCCTTCCAACGGCTTTATGCAGACAAACACTGGTTGTCGGACACGGTCGCGGCGGCTATTTGGGGAAGCGCGGTTGGCTTGGGCGTAGTCCATTTGAACCGCTCCTCCAAGCTAAAAGGATCTTCGTTGGGATTCTCGACAAATTCAATTCAGTTCTCGTACGGATTCTAACGAGCTACTTGCTCAAGTCCGATTTCGCGATAGAACGCCCTGCCAGCTGTATGTATTTGTAGAGTAGCCTTTCAGTAAATCAGCTTAGAAACAGTATTTGTGACTCCACAATGTTCGGCACTGACAACCTCGCTACCTACCGTCTTGTTTTTGTCCTGTAAAGGGTTGTCGTCAATGCTAAAAACATAGACTTAGCAGTAAAACGAGAAAAGCCCCAAACGGGCTTTCTCGTTGATTATGTTTGTCTTATAAGTGAGGTCTGAACAATGACAGCTCTTTCGATTCCTGCCGTCTCCACAATTGCACCCTTGTTTAGTATGAACTTAGCAAGGTTGTTTTGCTATCTGGTATCAACCAGTTGCAAATGATTACAGGACAAATACAGGACATTCCGAAAATTTGATCTATGCAAGGCCAACACGGGTCGCGTTTTTATTCGGTTTACGAGGTATGTTCAAGTGGAAGGACGCGGGAAACGTACTTTCCGTCAATGACTAACTCCACAACAGTGAGATTTGCTGTTGTTTGTTCTGACCAGCTTAGACGCTTTGCCAATGTTCGTGTGATTATGCTCAATTCGTGGGGGCCAACTGCAGAGCGAAAGAAAAAGGAGTCCGTTGTAGTGCAACGTATGTAGTAAAAGCTGCCTGGCACGAGATGCACGGCAAAGAAAATGGCACAGACCGTGATTCTATCGCTTTTGTCTTCCAATCTTGCTAATTTCAGGCGTCAAGACCTATCTTCACGTGTCTTGCATCTAATACTTAACGATAGTCACTGATAAACGCTGCTATGACCGATCCCCTCGCGGCGATTGCCCCGTTTCCTATTCAAACCGAGACCCAATCGTCCCGCTTTGACTCGTTTCGCAGACAGGCCTACGTGTGGCTTCTGTTGAGCATGTTGGCGATGGCAGCCCTGATCACGGTCCACATGGCGTTCGTTCAGGTCATGGGCTATCCGAGCGTTGGGCTTCTCATTCTGTTTGCCGCAAGGTTCATCGAGCAAATCGGTGAACTCGCATGGCTCCAGAACTACAAGGGACACTTTAGCGAGAAAGCAAAACTAAAATACGCGGCATTCAGTGTTGTTACCGGTGTAGCCTTTGCGTTCGCGGCGTCAATGCTCAGCAATGTCCAGGAATCACACTACGCCGCGCTGATGGTACTGCCGATTATCGTTGCTGCCGCCAGTGAACTCTCGCTCGCATATACTGTGTCTACTGTGGCGGTCTGTGCCTTTCTGACAATCTTTCAAGTCTGGTATTACTATGAGCGCCGCCCGCAGCTGACCGAATACTATGAAGCATCCACGGTAGCGCTGATCTATGTTGTTGTTGCTTTGGTTGTGCATCTACTTGTGGATATCCTGAGGCAGCGTGAAGCGTCTCTCGAACACACGATTGACGAGCTTGCTGTGACGCGCGACAAACTTGTGAACGAAGAAAAACTCGCGGCAGTAGGAAGATTGGCCAGCTCCATTGCGCATGAGATACGAAATCCGGTATCCGTGATTTCAAGCTCGCTCGAAACCGCCTTGTCCGAAACTTCCGGCACACAATCTCGAAAAATGATGCTGAGCATCGCGCGTGAGGAAGCCAAAAGGATGGAAGTTTTGACTACCGACTTCCTCTCGTACGCGCGTCAGCAGCAGCCGGATAAGAAAGAAACTCAAATATTGACTGCGCTGGAGTATGTCCGCGATGTCGTTCAAGGGCGCGCAGCAGATTTGGCTGTATCCGTTGTTGTCAAAGTTGAAAAGGATCATTCAGTCATATGTGACCCCTACCAGATTTACCAAGCACTTATCAATCTGACGATAAACGCCATCGAAGCGAGTGACAGAAACTGTGTGGTGACACTAACAGGCGGCGTGCGCGACGATATGGCCGTACTCGGAGTCGAAAATTCCGGAGAAGCCATACCCGCTTCGTCAATTGAGCGACTCTTTGAACCATTCTTCACTACAAAACCGCAAGGAACAGGTCTCGGTCTCGCAATCTCACACAAAATTGCATCCGCTCACGGCGGAAATCTGCGGTTGGCAGTAAACAACCCTGAGCTTATACGGTTTGAACTTACATTACCGCTCGAATAACAACACGTCATAATTGAGAAATTAACCTTGGCACGAATTCTTGTAGTCGACGATGAAGCAAGTTCCCGCAAAGTTTTAGGCGTGATCTTAGAAGAAGACGGTCACACTGTTCAGGAAGCGGGAGGAGTGAACGAAGCGTACGACGTGTTTCAGTCACGGCCCTTTGATCTGGTGATCACGGACCACAGGATGTCGGACGGAGACGGTCTAACTCTGCTCACCAAATGCCGCGAATTTGATTCGGAAATCCCTGTTGTCATGTTGACAGCATTTGCTTCTGTGGAGATTGCGGTAAAAGCAATGCGGCAAGGCGCGTTTGACTTCATGACCAAGCCGTTCACGCCGGATGTTGTTCGCAGTGTAATACACAGAGCCGTCGAGCGAAAGGAACTTATTCGCGAGAACCTGTTGTTGAAACGGGAGATTGGACGCCAGGAACGGTCGGGTCGCATCGTCGGAAACAGTGCTGCCATCACAGAATTGAAGCGCCTAATTGCAAAAGTGGCGTACACAAATGCGACCATTCTTATTACGGGCGAGACCGGTACAGGAAAAGAACTCGTCGCACGGCAAATTCACGACGAGAGCAGTAGAAATCATCGTCCGTTTGTCGCGGTGAACTGCAGCGCTTTCCCAGAGCAGCTGCTTGAAAGCCAGCTATTCGGTCATGAAAAAGGCGCATTCACTGGTGCGGATAAAACAAGGCCTGGACTCTTTGAAGCGGCCCACACAGGTACGCTGTTTCTCGATGAAGCGGGCGAAATGTCGCTGCCCTTGCAGGCGAGACTGCTTCGCGTGCTCACCGACGGCCAAATTACACGCGTGGGCTCCACGGCTGTTCGAACGGTAGATGTCCGCATCGTAGTCGCCACGCATCGCGATCTACTGGCCAAAACAAAAGACGGAACGTTTCGCGAAGACTTATACTATCGGCTTGCGGTTGTTCCAATTCAAGTCCCGCCGTTGCGTGATCGCAGTGAAGATATTGCTCCGCTTGCCGAACATTTCTTGCGGCATGTGATTGCCGACGCGAAACTTCCCCAGTTACGATTGGCGGACGATGCAATCGCGGCCTTGACGGCTTATGATTTCCCGGGCAATGTTCGCGAATTGAGAAACCTTGTCGAGCGCGCAAGTATTTTGGCTTCAGGTAGAGAAATAGACAAAAGTCTATTCCCTGTGTCGCTTCAAGAGTCTGGTCTTACCGGAAAGCCGAATGTGCGGCACCCGTTGTCTGCCAAAGAGTGGATAGACACTCAAGACGGTGTCAACCTCAATGATACAATGCAAGAAGTAGAGAAAAGTATTCTCTGCAAGGCACTCGACGAAGCCGGTGGTGTCCAAGCAGTTGCGGCAAGAAACCTCGGGATTTCCCGCAGCGACATTCAATACAAGCTGAAGAAATACGGGATCATCTCATGAGGTAATCGGCATCCTGTACAAAATTTTTGACAAAGCGCAGCCCGTTCGTACAAATTCTCTGACTACGAACGGTTTTTTATGCTCAAGTGACTCTTATATATACATATTATTTCGAAATTTACAATCATGGCATAATACTTGTCCTATACATAACAGATCGCATAATACAATGCGAGAAGTGACAGAACAAAGAACCCCATAATTATGCCTAAGAACTACTTGAAACTAGCGGTTGCACTCACCGCGATTCTCATGGTGCTGACTTCCAGCACAAACACCGCACGTTGTGAAGATGGCAAAGCGGGCACGACACTCGAAAATCTGCAGGCCGCGTTCAACGGTGAAAGCAATGCACATACAAAATACTTGCTCTTTGCCACCAAAGCGGACGAAGAAGGGTACGGCAAAGTAGCAAGTCTTTTCCGTGCTGCTGCACACGCTGAAGAAATTCACGCGAACAACCACGCCGAAGCGATCAAGAAACTCGGGGCAACACCAACCGCTGACATCGTGGCGCCGGAAGTAAAGACGACTAAAGAGAATCTTGAGGCAGCGATTGCCGGAGAGTCCTACGAACGCGACACGATGTATCCGGCATTCATCGCCGTCGCCCGAACTGACAACAACAAAGACGCGCTAAAATCATTTAACTACGCGAAAACGGCCGAAGCGGAACACGCAAAACTCTATTCCGAAGCTCTGGCTGATCTGGAAAATTGGAAAGGCGATAATATTGATTTCTATGTCTGCGCGATTTGCGGCAATACCGTGAAGTCCGTAGGATTTGAGAAGTGCCCTGTCTGTTTTAATGGTGCGGACAAGTATGAAAAGGTGAGCTGATATACGATGCGGCGTGGGCTGTCCAGCTTCCTCTCCCCGGGTTGGGCAGCCTCATGATTGATCATATTCCAAACTTATAGAAAAAAACATGCTCCCTCCTATTCCAGACTGGGATAGTCTCCACCCGCTGATCATCCATTTCCCTATAGCGCTTCTGATTACCTCGCCGTTACTTATTCTCGCTGGAATGATTTTGAAGAGGCAGCGGCATGGCTTGTACGTCGCGGCATTTCTGTTGATGCTAATCGGAACGCTTTCCTCTTTTGTCGCAATTTCCACCGGCGAGGCCGCGGGAGAATTTGCCGACCGGAATGAAACGGTCAACATGGTCATTGAGAAACACGAAGAACTCGCCGAACTCACGCGCACGGTCTTCGCACTCTTAACTGTGATGTTCGCGGCCTTCATTTTCGGACCAAAGTTGTTTCGCAAAGAACTTTCGCCCGGCTTATCAACCGTTGTGACGCTCGCGTTTCTTTTGTTTTATGTTGGCGGAACAACAATTCTCGCGAACACAGCGCATCAAGGGGGTAGATTAGTTCACGAACTCGGAGTACGGGCGCTCATGCAACCGTCTGTAACGGAAATCCCCGCAAAACAACTATCAGACCCCGCCTCTTCGAGAATCACGGAGTTTTGCGGCAAGGACTGACAGGACACGAGAATTTTGAAAAAGTGAACGGCAACTGTGCGCTTGCAACTATTGGTCAACCACAATCACCATATATTTTGGGTCACAGACCCTCGGAGAACAGTGATGAAAATGTCTTGTCGAGTGTTGGCAATGAGTTTGTTGATCTTTGTGGGTTACAGTCTCGCCGCACCCAGTCGCCCACTTCCAGAGCGCACAACACCGCCCGCGGTCGCCCTCGGCGCGAGCCGGGACAGCAGAACGACGCTCCCGTGGAGTGAGAACTTTGAATCCGGCGCCCCGGGGTGGACCTTCGACGGATTTTTCAACGTAATTCCGGATCCGCAGACCATCACGGTTATGCACCCCACGATTAATCCTAATTTAGTGACGCTGCCCGACGCCGGAACGCTTCCAGCGGCGCACGGTGGAATTCACTCTTTGTGGTACGGAGAGCAATCAACCGGTACCTTTGTCGGATCGGACTTCGACCAGAATCAACCGCCGCTTTCCGGCGGTACGTCAACAGTGCCCAATACCGGTTGGGCGATTACACCCGATCTTGATTTGACCACTTTGTCCGACGCCAATCTAACTTTCTGGACGGTGTGGGAAGTTGAAGGTGTGGACGTTCCATGGTACGACGTCATGTATATTGAAGCTTCAACGGACGGTGGAGCAAATTGGAATCCAGTCGGAAGCGGTCAGCTTAATCCCTTGGACGATGTCAATGCAAATCCAAACGTCGGGTACAGTTCGGGCGGTGTAGGTCTTCCTCCGGTATGGGTGCATCAGAGTTTTTCACTGGCGCCCTTTTGCGGCAACGTCTGCTGGATACGGTTCAGGTTCGACACGGTTGATCAACTTTATAATGGTTTCCGTGGGTGGTTCATTGATGATATTCTCGTAGAAGGAGCCGGCTCAAATTTAGGTCCGGTCATTACCGACGTCTCCCCCGGTGCAGGTCAAATTGGAGATCTCATTTTCGTATACGGAGAAAATTTCGTGAGTGGCGCGGAAATCTCGTGCGGCGGTATTGTGGCGACTTCTGCTGTGCTGTCAAGTTCGTCTGCCCATTTTATAGTACCCGATCTTCCTGACGGCGTTTACGATGTTATGTTGACCAACCCGGACGGGCAATTTGACGTTTGCTCGGAGTGCTTCGAAATCACTGAAGTCGGCGGGCCGACCATTTCGTTCTTGGCGCCGGATTGGGCATATCCGGGGATTCCAACTCCTGTTACAATCGAAGGACAGAACTTCGATCCCGGTGCAACCGTGACTATTGGGGGACTCATTCCCACCGATCTTGTCATCGAAACAGCCGAAAGGATCACATGTGTCACGCCAGGAACGCTGGGGATCGGTTTTCACGCGGTCAGAGTGACAAATCCGGATGGACAGTATGATCAGTGCACCGGTTGTTTTCAAGTGAAGATTCCGGCGTCTCCTACCGATCTTGTCGTCCATGCCAGCGCAAACGATATCGTCTTAAACTGGCAGCCGTCACCGGAGGCTGGCGCGGAGTATCGAATCTACAGAGACAGTTCGCCTGACGGACTCTTCACAAACATGGTTGGAGATGTCAACGCTACGACGTTCACAGACCACAATGTGCTGAACGAAGCAGCTCAGTCGTATTTCTACATCGTGCGCGCCTACATTCCGTAATTTGCCTAATAAGACATCAGCACAAGAATTTCTTGGACACGAAGCGACACACTTCGTGCAGCGACTGCCTGCGGTTTTCCCGTGGGCATTCGTTAGTTTCGAAACAAGCCATAGAAGCAGGTGAAGTATGAATCATCGTGAAAAAAGTGTGGCGGCAGCCGGCCTGCCGCGGGTTAGCTGCGATACGAATCGCATTGCATGGCCGGGCGCGCCAAGCCGGATACTGCGCCTGCTCAGTGTGTCGTTGCTGCTTCTGGCTCTGTCTGCATCTGCATCCGCCTCAGTCATTTTTAGCCAGCCTCATGACGGTTCAGCCACACTTCACCAATCTTCACGATGGGATCCGGACGGAAGCGATTGGGATCAACTCATATGGGATAGATTCTCGCTCGCGACAAGCGAGGCCGTCACTGCAGTCAATTGGCGTGGCGGCGGCGGAGTGGCATCTATTGTAGGGTTTGATGTTGCCATCTACGCATCGTTAGCTGGCGGGTCGCAGCCGGACCTTGGGTATCTCTATCCCGGACCGCTTGTTTCTTACAATGTGAACGGAACGGCCGGCCAAACGTACGTCGGCACGTTTGGCGGAGTGGCAATGTACGATTATCATTACACACTCCCTTCGCCATTTCAGGCGAGCGCGGGAGCTTACTACTGGATCTACATCGTCGCGCGTCAGAGTGTTCTTCCCACTTGGGGATTTGCAAACGGCGGCACTGGAACGCATTTTCGATCTATTGCGCTTGGTGGGGACAATTACTACCAAACGGTCACAGGTGATGTCGCATTCTCACTTGAAAAGTCGGATGCACCGACTGTGAACATTGCCGCTTCCGCAAACCCGGTTAGTTGGGGCACCGTTCAAGGCGCCGGATCTTATCCGGTGGGAAGTACGGCGTCCCTGACTGCTGTGCCGGCAGCGGGCTACGGTTTTGTCAACTGGACGGAAAACGGAAATGTCGTGAGTAATAACCCGACGTACAATTTCACGGCAACCGTGAATCGAACGTTGGTGGCAAACTTCACGGTGGCGTACGCGGTTACGACGTCGTCGCAACCTCAGGCCGGCGGTACGACGTCCGGTGATGGCACTTATAATGAAGGACAGTCCGTCACAGTAGATGCGGTCGCCAGCTCGGGCTATGTGTTTTCGATGTGGCTGGACGGCGGCAACCCCGTCAGCAATTCGAGTAGCTATACCTTCCAAGTAACTCATACAAGCTATCTCACCGCGGTATTCGAGCAGCTGGCTACAACTGCACTCTTTGATTTCGACACCGGATTTCCCGCTGTGGCTCCCGGACAAACGATGCCTGCGACACAACTAAGCTCAGGACTAACGGCAAGTTTCACTCCTCTCGGACTCGGTGCTTGGTCGATACAGAACAGTTTTCTATACGGATGGGTTCCCAATAATTTCTCGGGCAACTTCTTGTATCCTTCAAGTCCGTACGGCAGCTTGCAAATCTCCTTTGACGTACCCTTAAGCAGCCTTGGAATTCAGTTTGTAACGGCGGAAAACATGGCGGACTTCGACATTGCGTCACTGGTGAGAATTACGGGATATTCTGGAAGCACATCCAATCCACCGGTCGGCAGTGCAAGTGATCGTGGTGCGTGGATCACTGGCGCATATCCGGAGGGCGGTGTCACGTTCGCTTCCGCAACCCCGTTTGACATAGTCGTCATTGATATTCCGCCCGGCCAAGGTTATCCGATAAGTAATCTTCTTTGGATCGACAATATCATTGCGCAGCGAGTCGCACCGCAAAATATTAACATAAGCGCCGTCGTCTCTCCGCCTGAAGGCGGGGTTGTAACAGGAACCGGTTCATACGAATTCGGCTCGCGCGTTACCCTGACTGCGTCGCCCAATCCTGGCTATTCATTCGCAGGCTGGACGGAAGGTGATATTACAGTGTCGACGGACGCGCTCTACGAGTTCTTTGCGAACGTAGATCGGAACTTGATAGCCAATTTTGCTCAGGGCGTAACCTTAACGACAATGGTTGAACCTGCGGGTGCAGGCACCGCTTTTGGAGACGGTTCTTATCCCCTTGACACTTGGGCGTCAATTTGGGCCGAGCCGAACGCCGGCTACGTCTTCAAAGAATGGGATCAAAACGGAGCGCCGTACAGCACTTGGCAAAGCGACGCAGTCTACATGGATTCGAACCGGGTGCTAACCGCTTTGTTTGCGCAAGCCGTCTCGATTCAACTGGCGGTAGGAAGTGGTACGGGCTCAGTCTTCGGCGATGGAGAATATGCGATCGGCCAACCTGTTGAACTCCGTGCCGTTCCTGTAACAGGTATGGCGTTTGTCAAATGGATGGAAGGCGGCGTTACTCAAAGCACTTCGCCAAACTATCCATTTGTTGCAGCGGTTTCGCGCACATTGTCCGCCGTGTTTGCACCGGATACATTATCGGCAACTTTTGATTTTGACACCGGACTGCCCTTGCTCAACAGCAATGATCAGACTCCGTTTAGTCAGTCGTCAGAAGGCTGGCAAGCGGAGTTCTTGGCTTCGTCTGGTTTATTCAGCGTGCAATCCGAAGCCAGCCTTGGCTGGCCGCTGTCTCGTGTGTCCGGTCACTTCCTGTTCCCGGTAGCCGGGCCTTCCGGGTTCGATGTGGTCTTTGACAGACCGGTAGACAACGTCTGGCTGTCATTCGCGACCTTTGATTTCCAGTTGCTGATTACGCCGAGTGTTGTGCAGCTCACCGCGTGGAGTGACACAGCGGGAACGACTCTCGCCGGTCAAACAACGGCCGTCGGTACAATCAAAGTTACGGACATAATACCTACTGGAACACTGGGACTCACTGCAAACGGCATACAAAGAATCCGTGTGGAAATGCCCGCCCAACCGAGCGGCGTTACGGATTTTGTGATTGACAACATCACTGTTCGGGAAACTCCGAATCTTGTGATTTCGTACGACTCAAGTACAAATCCGAACGACGTTATTCTGCATTGGATCGCTCCTACCGCCGGATATGCGCTTGAGAAGTCAATTGATCCCCTCGGTATGAACTGGTCGTTGGTTCTTGATCCCGTCGTGATAGTAGGTGCTGAATATCAGGTAGTTGTTCCGATGTCCGAAGACCAAGCTACATTCAGGCTGTCCCTGCCGTAGTCTTTACAAGCACTTCTCAACTTCTTTGTGATCTATAGCAACAATTCACCGAAATCTCGGGTGGACTTTTGACCGGGCTGCAGCGGAGTTCGAAACTTAGGTCACATCATTGGCCGTCACCTGGTGTCGTTTGGTGGCGCTTGCGTGACACTGAGGGGGCAAGCCAAAAGATGATGCAGCCGACTTAAGACTCGTACTACTGGCGAAGTCTGTTTGAAGATCAATTTGGCCATTTGGCGCGTGAAGAAGGTGTGCTAGAAATGTGCTAAGTCACCGCGAGCCTCGGTGACAAATATTGAACTTACGTAGAAAGTCTAAAGGAAGACAGCCCCTTTTAAGGGGCTGTTTCTTTTTCTGTTAGAAGACTCATCAAAAATCGGACTCTTAATTCGATTGCAGACATTTCATGACAAATCATAAGTGACATTCCGGAAACATCCTAGGGACATTAGGAAGATATGGTGAGTGACATTCGAGGATACCAACGAGTGGCCACTTGCCTTGGGACAAGTTGGGAACAATGAACTCCAGTTAAACCGAGATTTTGGTCTGAGCAGTGCTTGTCGGACTGCATGACCTGTCAGACAACTCTTCTCGATGTAGCGAAGCGCACTCGCGTACCTGAAATCCGTTATATCCCCAAAATACAGGCTGTCACAACTGGGTCAGGTTTATCTGATTTGCCTCGCAATGTTCGCAAATTGAAATGTGGATAAAATTTGGCATGTTCTAAGGGTATCATTTTATAAACAATAGCATTTCTATTTTATTTGTTTTTTTCATCGCTTTTTATTGCACATCGATGCGAATGAAGCTAATATGTGTGGATCCTGGGTTTCTGACGGCAACTAAGAAAATTCTTGTTTAAGGCTTGCCGTTAGATCTGAGAGCATATTTTACGTTCAGAAAACAAGAATTATTCAAATACTACTTAGTTGAGCCAGCACTTATGAAACTAATGAAGATCCTGACAATTGGGCTGCTGATAACCATCGCAGTCGGATCGACCGCCTTTGCGGCCAAGCCTAAGCCGACGAATTCATTGTCAACGCCTCCGACATTCTGTGACGACCCCGGTAACTGGAAGATTGAATACAATCGCGTTGTCAACACACTTGACGGTCGGATACAGTGCGTATCAGACTTAGACGAAGGGCCATTTCAAGGTACTCCAGAAGACGCCGCATGGACATTTCTCCGACTTCATCAAGATTGGCTTTTGCTGGATCCGGATGCAACACTAAAGGTTGAAAGAACCGTCGAATCTCCGGACGGCTACCATGTGACATTTGTACGCGTGATAAACGGCGTTCCGGTTTATCCCGGTGATGCTGTCGTAACCATGACCAAAAACAATATCGTTCGGTTCTATTTTTCGAGTCTGTTCACTTTCAAAGATAATCCCTCAACAACTGCATCCGTGAGCGCAGATCAAGCAGTCCGAATTGCAATGGACTATTTGAACCCGAAGGTGGAGCCGAGAGATAGTGTTCAAGTAGAATTTGTTATCTGGGCTGGTGACAACCGGGATTTTGTTCCGGCTTGGCGGGTTAGGCAATTCGTTGAAGACCCGATGGGCGACTGGGAGCTTCTCGTTGACGCGAATACGACGGCTATCCGCCGCGTAGCAGATCGCGCCTGTTATACCGATGGACACGGTTATACCTACGTCCCGGATCCGCTGACTTCAGCAAGTGCAAACTATGGAGACGCAGGATTTGTTGACGGCAGCGACGCCAATACGACCCAGCTGCAAGGTCAACGCTCTTATCAGACGTTAAGAGATCTTACTTTCTCCGGCGGGGTTTACCGCCTGCAAGGACCTTATTGCACGTTGATCGATTTTGAAAGTCCAACCAGCACGCCCGTAACGAATGTAAATCCTGATAACTTCATATATACACGTGATGCACAGGGATTCGAGGACGTGAACGTGTACTACCACATTGACGCAAGTCAACGTTGGATACAGAGCTTGGGATTCAATAATATTCAGAATTTGTCGATAGGATGCGATCCCCATGGTTTGAACGGCGACGATAATTCGCACTACATCCCCTCAACCAACCGACTTGCGTGGGGCGAGGGCGGCGTTGATGACGCCGAAGACGCTGATGTCATTTGGCACGAATACGGACATGCGATTCAGTCTGGCTCCGTTCCCGGTTGGGGCGGCGGCGACGAGGGGTCAATGGGCGAAGGGTTCGGCGATTACTGGGCCGCGTCATATTCGCATGCGCTCTACAACTTCCACGACACGTGGGTGTTCAATTGGGACGGCCATAACACATTCTGGAATGGCCGAATCTTAAATGCAAATTACCACTATCCTGAGAACAACAATGGTGGAGTTCACAACGCAGGTCAGATTTGGAGTCAGGCCTGTTATGACGCGATGCTTCTTACCAGTCGCATCACAATGGATAGGATCGTACTCGGACATCATTTCCTACTCGGCACCAGCGCGACGATGCCGACGGCCGCGCAAGCGCTTATGACCTACGACGGAATGTCCAACGGTGGCTGGAACCGCTGGGCAATCTCGGATGCCTGCGTTCCCCGCGGTCTGCTGACTCGCCCCTCAAATGACACATGCCCGGGAACAACTATTACAAGTCTTCCCTACACGACCACGGGCTCAACCGCGAACGCCGATCACAACTATTCGAACTGTTTGAACAACTTGTCGCCTGATGTTATCTACACGATTTCATCGTCGGCCTTGCCCTGTGACGCAAGCGTAACTGTTTCCTTGTGCGGATCGGGTTATGACACAGGATTGAGTGTCTACACAGGAGGTTCTTGTCCGGGAACTACGCAAGTTGCGTGCAATGATGACGGGACATGCGCGACAAGCGTACACAGTCAGGTGACTTTCAATGCTAATCGCAATACAACCTATTATGTCATTGTCCACGGCTACGGCAATTACTCCGGATCTTACTCGCTGAGTGTGTCAAAGATCAATCTTGTGCCGTCAAATGACACGTGCCCGGGAACAGCGATTACGTCTTTGCCCTATTCAGATACGGGCAGCACGACCTGCGCCACGAATAATTTCGATGTAGCTTGCGTTTCTGGTGACCCAGCAGACGTGTTTTACAATATGACGCTGAGCAGTTGCCAGACCGTGACCGTTTCACTGTGCGGATCGAGCTACGACACGGGTCTGGAAATTCGCGCCGGCGGAACTTGCCCCGGAAGCACCCAGGTTGTTTGCAACGACGACAATTACTGCGGTTCGAGTATTGTATTTCAAAGTACCGCGTCTTTTGTCGCTCAAGCCGGAGTAACGTATTACATTATCATTGACGGTTACTCGACGTTCACAGGAAACTATGTCCTGAATGTTACGGGTGTGCCGTTCGCCCCCGAAAACGACACTTGCCCGGGAACAACTATAGCATCTTTGCCCTACTCGGATACTGGAAGCACAACCTGCGCCACAAATGATTTCAACGTAGATTGCGTTTCGGGTGACCCTGCAGACGTATTCTACAATATGACATTGAGCACTTGTCAGACAGTTACGATATCGTTGTGCGGATCGAGCTACGACACGGGACTGGAGATTCGCGCTGGCGGGCCATGTCCTGGATCGACACAGGTGATATGCAATGATGATTACAGTTGTAACTCAAGTCCTACGCTTCAGAGCACCGCGACATTTATAGCTCAAGCTGGCGTGACTTATTACATTATCGTAGACGGCTATTCCACCTTCACAGGCGCATACGTCCTCAATGCGACCGGGATCCCCTATGTTTCACCGAACGATGTTTGCCCGGGAACGGTTGTTACGTCGCTTCCCTATTTTGATACGGGAAACACGCGTTGTGCTAGTGACGACTATCATTTCAGTTGTCAAAGCGAGGGGAATCCCGAATCGCCTGACGTGATGTACAGTCTGACTCGTCCAAGTTGCGAAACAGTAACGGTTTCACTTTGCGGATCCGGCTATGACACCGGATTAGAAGTTCGTACAGGCGGGGCATGTCCCGGCACAACGTTTATTGATTGCAACGACGATTTCTGCGATTTGCAGAGTCAATTACAATTCGTGGCACTTGCCGGTGTGACATATTACATACTGGTCGATGGGTATTGGGGTTCTGCCGGATCCTATGCACTTTCAATTACCGGCGAGCAATTCATACCTGAAAATAACACTTGTCCGGGAACCGCAATTACATCTTTTCCGTTTGTGGACTTCGGAGACACACGATGTGCAACGGATAACTTTACCGGAAGTTGCATGTTCAGTTCAGCATCACCGGACGTGATATACAATTTATCCGTTGACAATTGTCAGACGATCACGGCGTCGCTGTGCGGATCAGGCTTTGACACCGGTCTGCTGGTCCGCACCGGCGGAGGATGCCCGGGAACAACAGAAGTAGCCTGCAATGATGATAACAGTTGCGGCGGCGGCATTGTAACGCAAAGTACTCTGTCATTTGTTGCTCAGCCCGCGACAACATACTTCATCATTGTTGACGGATATGGTGTGAGTGCGGGTCCGTTTGTGCTGCGCGTGACAAGTTCACCGTGTCCGATACAAGAGAGCCCGGATTCACTGGTTATTCAAGCAAGCGGAGTAAATGTCCAACTTAGTTGGCCCGTGGTCCCAGGCGCAGCGTCTTATCAGGTGTATCGTAAGGCTACGGCCGATGTCTCGCCAATTCCGGCAGACTTCTTAGCAAACGTTGCCACAAACTCGTTCGTCGACGCCGGAGTAATCAATAGTCAGTCGGCGAGTTTCTATTTGATTACCGCTTTGCCGGCGGCAGGCTTGGTTGCAGGAATGGAACCGCAAGATGTTAATAGCGGCATCGAGCCGGACATCGTGAGTGAAATGGGGTCAGTCAAAGATCCGGAAAACTCGACACCGAAGGACTTGCAAGGCTCATTGTCATATGTGGACTTTGTTCCATACTTGAATCCCAACACAAGCTCGCGAATCAACTATGCCGGCGAGGTTTCCAAACGAGGACCTTCAATCGATACCGAGAATATAATCTTTGTGAACATGACTCTGCCTTTACCGGAAGGGCGTTATTTTGAGAAGAAGATTGTGCCTGCCGACGAAACATTGCGTACTGTGAATTTCTATATTCCGGCCTATACTGAATTCAATTCACCGAATGTTTCGTTGCCGAAAGCCGAACCGAAGCAATAAAGTCGTCAAGGGATAAGATTCTCGCGATCAAACTTGGACATTAGACTCGTGGAGGGTTTGCCAAATAGGCAAACCCTCTTTTGTCGCGGATCTTGGTCTACCCCCATTTTCTGTACCAGTTGTAGGATTAGACATGCTTACTTTCGTCGCAGCGTAGCGGAGACAGAAGTAATTGTTTTTCTGCTTCCGGGGCGGGTGGCTTGTAGCCCAACGATATATGCGGCCTGACCGTATTGTAATGCACCCGCCACTGCTCGATCACCTCGATCAAATTGAAACAAGCAGACGGCCACGCAAGAAACCGGTGCCATCTTTGCCAAATTGCTGACCAATTCTCCGATTTCGTTGGTTCCTTGACCGAGATCGAAACTCGTCAACGTGAATCTCTCCATGCTGCACTTCCCCTCTCGAATTGGACAACTGTTATCAACAAATGTCTTGTGGACGCTCTTTCCTCCAAATCAGATGCTTTCGGGAATACAGTTAGATTTCCCTTGTACTAACTTGAACGCAGATGAACCTTTAATCTTCTGATGCTATCGGATTTGTTTCTGTGGAAGCTATTGACATTTAGCACGGCACAATCTACATTCTCGCTATGCACGGAAAATTGGCCGGGCGACAACAAATGGACCTCATGGAGAAGGAGTCAGACATGAAAATGCCAAAGACCGTATTTGTGGGACTTGGGATAGCGACCTTTGCCGCCGCGCTCGCGGTTGCATCGGTCTCGGGACGACTGCCTTCGCCGACGACACAAGGGGGAACGATCCAAGATGGGGCAACCACCCATCTTGCAGCGGCGCCGACGAAGAGCGAAACGGGCGATGGCCTCGGGCTTGACCCAATGGTCAGCCGAATTATCGAGGAACGGCAGGCTGATGCCGCAAGACTAAAGGCTTTTCGCGCTGCGAAAGACCGGGGAACCGTACCGGAAGAGATTCTGCTGGAGCGGATTGGACAGACAAGCAACACACGCCGTGGAAACGGAAATCTCGACCAGGGCGGCGACGACTGTGCAAGCGCTACGGCAATACCGTTCACACCGTATACCGACTTCGGGACTACCACTGGATATGCTGACAACTATCCTGAATGCGAAGGATCGGGCACCGGACCCGATGTTGTGTATTTCTACACTCCGCCGCAAACAGCCGATTTTCACGTAAGCCTGTGTGGCTCAGCCTTCGATACAAAGATTGCAGTCTATGCGAATAACTGCGCCGGAGCACCCATAGCCTGCAACGACGACGGCGCTTGCTGGCCCGGATCGGATATTCCAAGAATTACGCTGACCGGCGGGATCGACTACTACTTTGTAATTGACGGCTGGAACGGCGATTTTGGCGACTACACATTCTTTCTCGAAGAACTTCAGCCGACACCTCCGGGCGACGACTGCAGTGATCCCGTATTGATAACGAGCCTGCCATTCAGTGACAATGGAGTCTCTTCTTGCTCCTACTCAAATGATTTCACGGGAACGACATGCCTAAGTTCTCAAGACGAAGGTCCCGACGTGATTTATTCGTTTACGCTGACGACGACCACGTCGGTCGAGATCATTCTCACAGCTTACTATGCCGAACCGCCCAATGAAAGTTGGGTTATGCCGGGAATTTTGCTCAGTGATCACTGCCCGCCGGATTGGAGCTGCATTGCGAGTGCCAGCTCGTGGACGGTTACCGAGTATATTCCAATTGTGATTCCCTGTACCTCGCTGTCCCCCGGAACTTATTGGATCATGGTTGACAACGGAACTTGGTTCCATCCATGTTTTACATACGATTTGTTGGTCCAACCATGCGGACCTTGCGATATCGTGAGCCAAGGAGGTGACGTGCCGGAAGTAGCCGAGACGTTCCCGTTGCCGGGCACATTCTCCATCAACGATCCGAATGGCGGCTGCAACAACGACGATCCATTCTTACCGCAGTATCAATCCGTGAACGCGGGCGAGACCGTCTTTGGCCGGACCTTCGCCTATACGGACTCGATTACCGGAAGCACTAAGGTCGATTTCGACTGGTATCGTTTCGTTGTTACGACTCCCGTCGCACTCACATGCACCTATCAAGGCGAGTGCGAACTGCTCGCGGCATTCCTGGATCCGCCTTGTCCCGGATTACCTAGAGTATACGGAATCCAAACCACGCCTTGCGGTTCCAGATCGTTCACAACGAACTGCCTCGGAGTCGGTGAGTACTATGTACGCATCTCAAAGGGCGGCGCGATTTCAGGCCCGGATGCCACGCCTTTTGATTATCGCGTTACATTTGACGCGACGCCTTGCACACTGCCTTCAGGCCGCTGCTGCTACGCGAGCACCTGTGCTATGCTGACCGAACCGGAATGTGACGATCTATTCGGGTACTGGGATGTGGGATTAACCTGCGAAACGGAGTGCCCGGTCTATCCTCCTAATGACTTCTGCGAAAACGCCGGTGTGCCTGCAATGCTGCCCGCAACGTTTACGGGGAACAACGTAAACGCGACAAATGACTGTCCGCAAGAAGGAGATCCACAAGTATGGCACGTATTCACGACGACCGAGCTGTCCGACATTCAGATTGACTATTGCGGAACTCTTGACTTCCATAGCTTCAACCCGAATATCTACCAAGGGTGCCCGTGCGACGATCGCTATGTGCTTGAAGCTGTCGATTGGGGCTTCTGCTCGCCGATTACGGCAATGACCGGACTCTGGCGGGATATTCCGCCGGGAACGTACTACATTTCGGTCGTGATGTACAATCCGAACAGCATCGGTGACTACACGATTCATGTCAATGCGGTGACAAACCTGCCTCCGGCGAATGACGAGTGCGCAACCGCCGAGGGGATTACTTTGGTGCCGAATGGTTCCGTGACCGTGGACGGCACAACCATGAATGCCACGGCAAGCTGTACGGATGTTTGCGCTGAAGGAGGCTTCAATTACAGTTCCAGCGGCGGCGATGTTTTCTACTCGCTCAACCTGCCGTATTGCCACAAGATTGCCATGGCGCTTGGCACAAGCGACATGCACTTATCTGTTTATCAAGGTACTGAAATGTGCTGCACCTCGCCGGCATTTCTCTGCAACGACGATGACGAGAATTTTGCGCCTTTGCCGGAATGGGATGTTCCATGGCAGCATCCCGGTGGTTCTCAATCTTACATCGCTGCGGAACTTGACGCTGGCTTGTACATTATTCGCGTCGCTAAGTACGGCGGGCAAGTTGGTTACTACAACTTGACGATTTACGACAACGGTCCGTGCAGTTGCATTCCGCCGAATCCTCCCGAAGATCTGACGCTGACTGCCAACGATGACAATATCGAAATCCGGTGGACAACGGACCCGGAATCGGCCACGAGAGGCGTGTACCAATTGTGGTCAAGTACCGTTTTCGGCACGTTTGACATCCAAACATGGACGCTTGTTGAAAACAACATCATTCCCGTCGCCGAAAGCGACCATCTTTACTATGTTGCTCCAACGTCCGGTCTAACGAGTCAAAAGCTCTTCTACATTGTAGTCGGCCAATGTGTTGAGCCTCCAGCGCGCTGACATGCTCGCTTCGGAACGAGTGCAATCTTAAGAATGTCCTCGTGACGAAATGACACAGAGAGTGACGGCGGTTAGAGTTACAATACTCTGGCCGCCGCGCTCTCTTTGTTCGTTTCCGATCAGGTCATAATCGCACAACGAATTGTCGTCGCTGCCGCCGCACACATAAAAAAACTTCGGATTGCAGGGAAAGTAGTGTCAATTTACAACACTCCCAATTTCGCGACGAGCGTTATTCTCGTTGTTCTAATCGTGTGCGGTGCCGTATTTGCCCAGCCGGATACTCTCTGGACTGCACAAATCCAAGAGACAGGCAATCCTGTGTTCTACGATGCAGTGGCTTTGTCAACGGGCGAATTCGTCCTGTCAGGTGAAACCAATCCTGGGTTTAACAATTCGAACATGCTTTTCTCCAGAATTTCAGAAGAAGGAGATGTTCTTTGGACGAGAAGTTACGGTCCTGCCGGTATCGACGCCGCCAATGCAATCGGAGAGCTTCATGACGGAACATTGGTTTCCGTGGGGTGCCGCAATACGAACAACCTGATTCTGATAGGACTCGCTTCCAACGGAGACAGTCTATGGAGTCGCTCATTCACCAGCGGCGGTGCAACCTGCTTAAATGATCTCGTCGTGCGGAGTGACGGCACAATCGCAGCGGTCGGCACGGGGATCGGAAATGACGGCATTCACTCTGACGTCTTGCTCGCGATCTATGATCCCACTGTTGACTCACTTATTGTCCGGACTTATGGTAGTGATGCCTCTGAATCAGGCTTGACGATCTCGCTAAAACCGGATGGAGACATGATTGTTGCTGGGACCACAACCGGATTTGGCAGTGTAGATGGAAATATCTGGCTGCTTGAGCTGGACTCAAGTGGTGGAGAAGTCTCTTATTCTGTGATTCAACACACAGGAGCGGACGCTGCGTACTCCAATGTTCAAGTCGAATCCGGTACTATCCTATGCGGAAAAACAACAGTAGCCGGTCAAAATCTCGGTTTTGCAATAAGTACTACCGAGCAATTCGACACTCTTTGGACGCGCGAATTTGCCGAATCGTCCGCGGAAGTTCAATTGCGTGGCGTCACAGTTTCCCGTTCTGGCAATCTTATCGCAGCGGGATGGTCAGGAGCAAGCTGGAACACACGTCAATGCTGGCTTGTTGCAATCGAAAGTGATGGAACTGTTGACTGGAATTGGTTACATGGAACGCCAGGGAGTGGCTTTTATGGAATAACCGACGTGCCGGCCGGCGGATATCTTGCCTTTGGTCAACTGGTCATTGGAAATTCGCGACGCGCATACGCGGCAAGAATTTTTCTCTCAAAGCTAACGGGACTTGTAATTGACAATTCGGACGGGACTCCCGTCGAAGGCGCAAAGGTTTCGACTTCGGAGCAAAACATTTTTACAACCACGGATTCTGAGGGCAGGTTCATACTCGCAGCTTCAAACGGAATTCACGATGTGTTTATCGAGAGACACTGTTTCTCAAAAGATACGCTTGAAAGCATAAATATCGCGCCAGACGAGATACGCGATATCAATGTCTCATTGCTCTCTCCGGGCTTGGCGACATCCCTCAGTTCAATCAACGTTTTCGTACCTAATCAAGAGACAATCGCCGTACCGTTGACAATATCAAATCCCGCAGATGGCTATCTTGAAATCGAAATCACCACTGTTTCGATTTCACCGGAAGGCGACTGGCTGTCTGTTACACCCGAATCCGCCGTCATTGCTGCTGGTGATTCTCTTACGGTTATGGTGCAAATCTCGTCTGAAAACCAGGCGTCGGGGAATTTAGACCTCACAGGGAGATTGATTCTTTATTCGAACTCATGTCCGCGCGATACACTGGAAATCCCGGTTTTTGTTTTGTTGCTTGAAGCTGGAATATCGCCGTTCATTCCGGATCAATTTACATTGTCTTCGTATCCGAACCCCTTTAACTCAAGCACGACACTCCACTTCAATATCCCACAAGCCGCAAACATTGACCTTTCCGTTTACTCGATTACCGGTCAACTGGTGCAGCAACTGGCGAACGGAATGCGAACCGTCGGAAGTCACGAAATCCGGTTTGACGCGAGTGATTTATCATCAGGTTTGTATTTCGTGAAACTGGCAAACGAGAACCGCGCAGTGACCACCAAAGTCATTCTGCTAAAGTAAGTCCTTGCACCCCAGCCCTTCAATAATGGAGAGTCGCGAATAGCCCAGTATAGAACAGTGTTTACCTCAAGCCAGAATCAAACGTCACCAGACGGAACTTTGAGAAGCTAATGTAGGGTCCAGACATTTGAGAGCACGAGGGCGTGGTCTTGAAATAGAACTAAATGTTTCTGTTAGCCTAACCTTCAGAGAATCTCCGGGATCATTGGTCTGCCCCCATTTTCTGTACAAGTTGTAGGATTAGTCATGCTTACTTCCGACGCAGCTTAGCGGAGACGGAAGTAATTGTTTTCTGTTTCCGGCGCGGGCGGTTACTCAGTCTTTCCCGATCTCGGATTGAACTTCACGCTTGGTCCAAGCAACCTTATCGGCACGACGACCTATACGGCCTTCACCGACGCAAATGTCCTCGCAGGTCCGGAAGTTCAACAATACTACATCGTCATTGTGAACGCTCCGCAGTCGTTAACCTAACAGTTTGAAAATGAAAGCTCGGCAATCCAATTTGCCGGGCTTGTTTTATGCTGCGGACCCATCATCAGAGTTCACGAAAGAATATGAATAGTGACATCTATCACGTTACTCCACTAATAGAGTGTTTGCTCTTTGTTGTAATACATAGTGAGAGTAAATTAGAACTATCAAACGAGGTCTGTCTCTATATATATTTATCCAAAGTTTTCGGGTGACGCATGAGGACACTTTTCATTGTTTTCTTTTCGGTGGCAAACATCGTGTTTGCTGTGCCAAGTCGGGTTAATTTTCAAGGCTTCCTGACAGATTCTGCAGGCACCCCGCTGGATACGACGGTCGACATTGAGTTTCGGCTGTACGAATCACTCTCAGATCCGGTGTTTGACTGGAATGAGCTTCACACGGTCGTCGTAGCAGGCGGTCTCTACCAGGCAACCCTCGGAGCATCTATTCCTATTCCGGTTGAAATGTTTGCAAACGATGAATGTTGCTTAGGAATTGTCGTCGAAAACGACGATGAAATGGTGCCGCGCGTGTTATTCAATTCTGTCACAAGTGCGTTTCGCGTTGGCACCGTGGATTCGGCTACGGGCGGCGTTATCATCGGTGACGTGAGAATTATGGGACAATGCAACATCGGCAACGGCAACAGCAATATCGGCGACCAGTCCTTTGTTGCGGGTCAGAACAATACCACAAACGGAGACAATTCCTCTATCACTGGAGGAACAGGCAACTCTACAGGCGCTGATGGCGCATTCATAGGCTCCGGACAGGAGAACGAGGCAACTGGATATTTTGGCGTAGTCGGCGGAGGTCAATTTAACGTTGTGTCCGGCAGTCGCGGGTTTGTGGGGGGCGGAGACAACAACAATGTCATTGGCAGCTATGCGGTAGTTTGCGGAGGTTCAGAAAATCAAGCGGTGGGAACAACGTCCGCCGTGGGAGGCGGCACGAACAACTTCGCCAATGCAGGCGAATCCTGCATTTCAGGCGGATCAGGAAACACTGCAAACGGCACGGGATCTACAATTTCCGGTGGATACAACAATTCTACTCAACAGACATCATCGACCGTAGGCGGAGGAAGATACAACATGGCTCGTGGTCAATATTCAGTCGTGTGCGGCGGCGGCGGTCTCATTCCTGTTGACTCGAACAGTGCAGTCGGCGACTACTCCACGGTCTGCGGCGGCACAAGAAACGCAACCACAGGTTACTATTCGTTTGTAGGAGGCGGACAGAACAACTTCGCAAGAGGAGACTGGGCTGTTATCGCGGGAGGTGGCGGTCCCGCACTTTCCGACTCCAACAGTTCTTCAAACTATTCGGTCATAAGCGGAGGATCTCGCAACTACAGTTTCGCAAATTGGACTACGATTGGTGGAGGCTATCAGAACAGCGCGTTGGGAAGCCACTGTACGATTGGCGGGGGCTATCGCAATTATGCAGCGAGTTCGTACTCTACGGTTCCCGGCGGGCAGTCAAATACCGCCTCCGGTCAGGTCTGCTTTGCCGCTGGAGAGTATGCCATTGCCGCTCAAAATGGCAGCTTCGTTTGGAGTTCGGGAGGTGATACAACGCGGTCTTTTGCCACGAATAGTTTCACAGCTCGAACGCCCGGCGGTGTCAGGTTTTACACAACAACGTCTGCCACGAATGTCGGTGTTTCCCTCGCTGCAGGGAGCGGTACTTGGTCATCGCTTTCCGATTCCACCGCAAAGCATCGGTATGGACAGGTGGACACTCAAGACATACTTGCCAAAGTCGTAGCTCTTCCGATTGAACGTTGGAGCTACAAATCTCAAGACGAGAGTATTCAGCATATCGGCCCGATGGCACAGGACTTTTATGCCGCGTTCGGTGTCGGTGAAAACGAAGAAACGATTTCATCGCTTGATCCGGACGGTGTGCTCTTCGCTGCAGTTCAGGAACTTGCCAAGAAATGTGAACAACTTGAAAGTAGAAATATGCAATTGCAAAAACAGATTCAGTCTCTGCTCGCCGAAAACGAGCAGACTGAGCTAAGAAAGTAAGGCATACATGAAGAGGCTGATCATTCTGCTCATTCTCACGACTGTGGATATTTGTTTCGCCATCCCGATTATCACCAACTATCAGGGCTTCCTTTCATCTCCAAGTGGAATACCTCTCGATACGACCGTCAGCATGGGGTTTGCAATCTACGCACAAGAAAGTGGCGGCAACGTTCTTTGGTCAGAGTCTCACGCATCCGTCACTGTTACGGATGGACTATTCAATGTTTTGCTTGGTTCAGTGACCACACTGTCTGACGTGTTTGCGGGAGACCGTTGGCTGGGAATCACGATTGGAAGCGACGCGCAGATGTCGCCGCGCGAGCGAATTGTTTCGGTTGCACATTCCTACCGCGTGGGAACTATCGACGGGGCAACCGGTGGAAACGTGACGGGAAATCTCGCTCTTTCCGGCAAGGCAACATTCGGCGCAGGACACACGAACGGTGGAATAGGTTCGTTTATTATTGGACAAAATAACCAAACCTCATTAGACTACTCATTTATCTCTGGGCTCGGAAACTCTTCGTACGGAATCGCAAGTTCTGTGGCCGGCGGCAGCAACAACGATCTAGCCGGAGACTACGCGCTGATTGGAAGCGGTTTCGGGAACTATACGGACGGCAACTACTCATTGGTTGCAGGCGGTCAATCGAACGGCATCGAAGGAAATCATAGCGTTCTCGGAGGAGGTCAGAGCAATTATGTCACGGGTGGCCACGCCGCTTTGTTGGGAGGTTCAGGAAACAACGTGGCAACGGACTACGCCACGCTGTGCGGTGGACAAACAAACCTTGCTTCCGGCGACTACTCGTTTCTTGGGGGAGGCCGCTACAACAAGGCTCGCGGAGATTACTCAGTAATTTCGGGCGGCGGCGGCAGCAGTAGTATTGACAGTAACTTTGCCGGCGGCCAATATTCCGCTGTGGGCGGCGGAAGAAGGAACGCGTCTTCCGACAGCTTCACGGTAGTTGCAGGTGGATACTACAACCGTGCTCTGGGTGTCGGAGCAGTGGTATGCGGCGGATACAATAACGTCGCTGACACTTTATACTCAACCATTGGCGGCGGGCGCAGCAATAACGCTACTGGATACGGTTCGACTATTGGCGGTGGCGCTGCCAATACGGCTGATACGTCCTTTGCAACTGCCGGTGGTGGATGGAACAACGATGCATCAGGTTACTGCACCTTTGTTGGAGGCGGCCTATCAAATATTGCCGATTCGTCTTACGCAACAGTCGGGGGTGGAAGACAGAATGAGGCTGGCGCAAGAAGTTCCGTGATAGGCGGCGGCACCTCCAATGTGGTTTTAGGCACTTCAGCTTCAATTTGCGGAGGTTCCTCCAATACCGCAACCGACATATATGCATCTGTTGGCGGCGGCTATTCCAATGACGCAACCGGCAGCTCGTCTGCGATTGCAGGCGGTTCAAACAATGTTGCCAGCGGATATGCGGCCGCTATACCGGGCGGCGGGTCCAACAGAGCGGCAGGAAGCTACTCCTTTGCCGCGGGGCACGGTGCCAAAGCGATACACGGCGGCAGCTTTGTTTGGGCGGATGATCATGACGACTCTGTTTATGTGGCTGTTGACAATCGTTGGGTTGCCCGTTCATCAGGCGGAGTTTACTTCTACACAAACGCTACGATGACCACTGGCTCCTATCTCGCATCTGGTTCAGGTACGTGGAATTCAGTTTCAGATTCGACCAAGAAAAGAAACATCCGTCAAGTTGACACCAAGAGCATTCTGGAAAAGGTGAGCACATTGCCTATCAAACAATGGAGCTACAAATCACAGGACGAAGGTATCGAACATATCGGCCCCATGGCGCAAGACTTCTGGAATCAATTCCACGTAGGTGACGACAGTCTGAGCATTTCGTCTGTGGATCCCAACGGAATCGCACTTGCTGCGATACAGGAACTTGTCAAGCAGAACGAAGCGAAGGATAAACAGATTTCTGCTCTGGATGCCCGTGTAAAACAGCTTGAAGAAACCATTCTTCAGTTTGGAAACTTGAAAAATTCGAATAAGCAATGAGGATGCCGCGATGAAAAAGACGTTGATTTTGTTATTTCTTCCAGCGCTGCTTTTTGCCCAGTCTTCCAGCGAACATTTCACAATAACGAAGAGTGTGCTTGACGCAGGCGGCGGCACATCGTCATCAGAAACTTTTGGACTCGTGTCGTCATTCGGTCAGCTGACTCCGATCGGTGTGCAATCCAGCGAGAACTTCACTTTGTATGCGGGGTTTTTAACCCCGTCACTGGGCGTATCGCCTCTGTCACCGGTTCAGGATTTGACCATCAAAGACTCTGGCATCGACGCAATCTTGCGCTGGACGGCAATACCCGGCGCAGGAAGCTACTCCATCTACCGGGACACCGCCGTAGAGTTCGTACCTGGGCCAGGCAATCTGCTCGCGGTGATACCAGCACCCGGAACAGAATACGTAGACTCAAACGTACTTGGTGGACCTGAACTCCAGCAATACTACATCATTGTTGTGAACGCACCATAGTTTTCCATGATCCAGTTGCAAGCAATAGTTCGTTCCGAGTCAATCTTCGGACTCTCGCGGTCACTTGTGAGACAAGCTCGTCCATTCTCCACCACATCCTATTTATGTAGATGAGTGTGAGCGCGGTCGTGACACACATCAGCTTTCCCAAGCCGTGGAGACAAGGCCATCGATCCCATGTTGTGCTGCTTCGTCGCGGGCGCCCCAAGTGTACCAAATACGTCCTAAATCGACATAAGGCCGAAAGTTAAAAACAAGCCCCTGCACTAATGTGTGCAGGGGCTCTTCTTTTGGTATCCCAGCAACGGCTATTCTGTCATTCCGATTTCAGAAACTTTCAGCCAGTGAATATCTCCGCGCATATGATATTGATACCGATTTGAATTGTAGTTGTGCGCTCCGATTGTCATACCGAAACCGTTAGTAACACTGTTGTACGGCTGATTTCCGATCGCCACAACCTCACTGTTGACCAGTATCATCGATGCGGGTCCGTTAATCACGGCAGTTACAAGGAACGGTTCACCCAGCGGCACGCGCAGTGCATCCAGATTCGGTGCCCAAAGCGTTCGCCAGTTATTGATTGACTGATCCCAAACTTCCGAAAGCATCCTGCCGTTCACGTCGATTCTCAACCCGAAGCCCTCAAACCAGCCTGCATACCGATGACATGAAAAGATATAATACGAACCGGTAGATATAGTCGGATATTGCTCGATGGACACACATGCTTCAACTTGCAGTGGTTGACCGTAGAACTGAATGTCATTGTTGAGGGACACATAGTCCCCGACGCCAAAATGCAGCGCGGGTGTGCCTGACTCACCAGTGATCCAATCCGCTCCGACGATTGTGCCATTGTTTCCGCCTGTTGCGTCCGCGGTTGTCGACCCGCTCCCTTCATCAAGCGGCCAGCACGCAATATCCTGACCCAACAAAGTCGTGTAAGCAGGAAGACTGCGCACGTGGAAATACACCGATTGGTCGAATTCACCGATCGCCGACGTGAATTGACAAGTCGTGTCGCAAATCGGCGATCCCATCGGCATCCAGTTCTGCGGATTGTCGAGATCAAAGCCCCAGAACACTTGGTAGAAGTTCGCATTAGCCACAGGTTCCCAGTGAATTCTGAGTTGACCCGTCGGTGTCACACAAATAACGGCGTCTTCAATCGGTTCGTCTCCGAAAGCATAGCCCATATGTATCGGAGTTCCATTGCAATTTGGTCCTCCGCATTCGTCCACGATCGGTGGCTCGCCGCAATTCTCAATGATGTCCGCAATGGCTTGTCCTGTGCCCGATCCGTCGCTGTTCACGCGCGCATAGCTGCCGCCGGTTGTCGCCGCGTAATCCAACATGATCGGTTCAATCGTCGACTCAAAATCCGGGAATGTTGGGACGTAGATCGGCGTGATCATTATTCCCTGTACAAGTGCGTCCAAAGCGCGTGCGTGCGCATTCACGTCGTCAACTCCCGGCGTGTAATCGTCGTCGCATCCGGCGGGACGCGCGTCGGTAATCAGGAAGATGAGTTTGACGAGATGTTGACCTTCGCGTTCGCAAGACGTCCGAAACTCGGAATCAAAATCTCCCATCACCGTACACAAACCGTCGTGAGTGATAATCTCCCGCAGAGCTTCGTCCGAGGATTCCGGCTCCTCTGAACCAAAACCTGAGGAGAGCGCATTGATGCTGGCGGACACGGCCGCTTGATCATAAGTTAGATTGTGATGCACGTCGACGCCATCCCCAAATGTCACAAGTCCGAGTCGCACGTCCCCGTTTGATGCGGCATTTGCTGCGGCAATGATGTTCGGCAATTCATTCCGGATATTGTTGATTGCGGAGTTCATCGAACCCGTCGTATCCACTGCAAATACGATGTCGAGGCAGCACATGCCCGGTTCTATGTCACAGGGCGGAATTTGGACGCAATACTCTTCGATAAGATTTTGGTCGCAATCGTCCGATCCCGCCAAGACATTAAAATAAACGCATCCACCGGCGTTGTTGGCGATCAATTGTATATCAAAGCTGACTCCGGCATTCTCACTCGGACTCAAAGTTCCCACAACGACGGGATTGGTCCCGAGTACCACCGCACTGCCTCCCGGACCGGCTGTCGCCTCAAGCGAAACTGAAACTCCAGTGCACGGAGAATCACCTGTATTCGTCACTGTGATGTTCAATGGGAAGGGATTAGGCAGGACTCCGAATTCCTCGCAGGAAAGATTTGGCTGCACTACACTCAGTTGCAATTCTCCCGGAGCAGTCGTAATTTCTCCTACTCCGTAATAGGTTGCCACCCGGCGCACCGTCCCAGGAATCACCGGCACAGAGTTCCAGCGGTACAAAACCGCTGAGTCCCCATAGGGATTTCCGTCGCACACCGGGTACCAACAAGTCCCCCAGTATTCTGGCCATGCGCCGAATGCCAGGAAGTCCGGCGTCACCGCCGCACCGCCCGAGAATGTCCCTCGACCGACAATCGTGCCGGTGTTAGGGACGGCGTCCCAGGTACTCGTGCTGAACGGAGCGGTGTAGCAAGCCTCCACAAGCTCCTGTGTCGCGCCGTAGAAAAGTACCGCCGCATCGTCCGTGTCGACCATCGTGTCGTACTGGTACAGAATGCCGACTTCGAGCGGCGCCGAGTAGTTGTTCGTCACAAACGTCTCGGTCAAGATAGCCCCGACGCCTGCGCTGAACTCAACCGGTGTATGCACGACTTCTATCTCAAGGGGGCCGATAGTGTAGAAGCAATGAATACTTGTGCCGTCGTTGTTCCACGAGACAAACGCCGCCGTGCCGTCGCACGAGGTGCCGGCCTCTGGTGTCAAGTTCCACACCGCGTTGTCGACCGAAATACGAATGTCGCTGGTTATCGGATCGCCCGGATACGCATACAGCAGCGTCTGTCCCGCCGCAGTGCCAAAATTGAAATCGCCGTCTTCGTCGATCTGCACGCAGACCACCGAATTACAAAGTGACGTAACCACGGCGTCAAGTGAATGACTCGGAGTGCGTTCCGATTTCCACGCTGCGTAAGCAGGATCAACCGCCGCTCGTGAAGAGCTAATGGCGACCTTTGCGGATTTTCCGTCGTTGTCAAGAACGGTCCTCGACAAGTAACGGTATGTCGCGATTCCAGTTGCAATATCCACCGCGTAAACTGGAGCGTCGGCGCTTTGGGAACTCTGTATCAACAATTCGTCCTCGAACGCGATCTTGAAAATCGGAATTTCCTGGCCACGTTCGTTGACAACATGTAAAAAGCCTGTTTCATGCAGGCTCTGGTCGAGTATTCGGATGATCGAAGTTCCCGGCTCGGCGTAATATCGCATCTGAGCCGGACCTATCGCCGAATGTTGCGCGATGTCATTGATGTTCGCTGAGCTGACCACTATCGGCGAGTCCGCTCGAATCGTCGTGAACACCAAGAAGATTCCCAGAAGCGCCGGCCAGACGATTCGTGCCGGCATGCTTCGGTGAAGCATGAACCTTCGTTTCATTTCATTTCTCCTAAGTTGCCGCACACGAAGCCTGCGCCCGTGTGCCAAAACATTACTTGTTTTTTACGATAGCAATTATCCTCTTTGCGTTGCAGTGAAGTTGTTTGAAAGCGGCATACTCTTATTCACTTGCCAATATCATATCTGTTTTCGTTTCAAATGTCAAGCTATTCCCGTGACAATGCCAATACCCGAGCTGCGTTTGTTAGCCTCAAAAGGCATGAACGGAATAAAGAGTCGAAAATTTCCGACAGGCAAATGACACTCGGAGCTGCAATCGCATAACGTTTGAGATTCCAGAACTCTAAGGCACGCAAGTCACTCGAAAGTGCGACACAGTGTCAGACCGTGCGTCCAGCGCAACCGTGAACACCGTGTCCGGTTGCACAGAGAGAGTAGTCCACTCGATCTGAGTGTAACTTTGTTCCAAAAGATACTGATTTGCACCCGCGATGGACTCCCATTGCAATATTGCACTTCCGTCATTGATAAAGATCGTGACTTCAGGTCGCGCAACGTGAACAATTGCAACGATACTGAAGCTATCATCGGAAACATCAAATATCGCAGTGTCTTGCGCAAACTGCACGCGCAGCAAGCATGAATCGCACGAAGGGCCGGTAACCGTCCACACTATGTCGCCTGCGGTTGACGTATCCGCGAACAACGTTTCCCACGAAACTCCATTGTTCCGACTGAGCAGAACGTCAATGGGTACATTGCTTGGTGTCTGTTCCCAAGTGATGTTCAAAATGGAATCCGCGAAAAGCGTTTCCCGTTCATTTGGACGGACAACAAATACGGATGACGGCGGCGAAAATTCGTGCCCCGAATCGAAAGTCACCGCGTAGCTGATAAGATTCGGCACCTGAAGTTGCAATGGAAGAGTTCGCACGGCCGCTGGATATGGACACGTCTCAATACCCTGCGGAAAATCACGAGTTAATGTAGCTGAGTTGAAGTACCGTGTGGATTGCGCATAAGTTGGGCCATTCCACGCCCGAACATAAAATGATGTTCCCGCCCTCAGCGCTGGCTCCACGATTGCTCCCGAATCTTGAATCAGAATCGCATTCGGCGAATAGAACGTGTCGTGATAGTGCGTGAATGATTCTGGATTCATCGCGAACGGCAAACCCGGATTCCGAGCTTGAACGTCGTCACCCCCCGGTGACCCGTCTGCAAGCGGTGAATCAATAGCACTGTTCGCTCCGGCCAACACTACTTCCACGAGATCACCCTCATCAAACTCGTTGAAGTAAATGTACCCGTTGTACGTGTGGTTCGTTTGCCGGCAACCGAGGTTATGCAGCAGCATGTAAGTCTGCGTCTGCGCTTCGGCCCCGTGGATCACCATAACTCCGGCAAGCGCGCTTGCGAAAAAGCGGATGCGCATTGAGCACAAGCATTGCAAAGTAAAGTTACTCATGACCCGGAAGATACGTCCAGTCGAAGGTGAGCGGATGATTGACCTGAATGATCAAGGGTTGCCCGAGTCGCAGTGAGTCCAGCGTGCCGATCCATCCCTCGCTTGAATCGCGGCGCGCGATAGCGCGAGAGTTCATGTCAATCGCAATGTCACCTCCGAGCCGCATGTTCTCGGACCAATGGAATCCGCTCGTCGACAATCCAACTTCGTCCAAGCCGTGACTGCGCGACATTCTTGGAGCTCCAACTCGGAAACTTCCTGCTGGAAATGGAAACATGTACGTCGCCGAATCGGCCGGGATTCCGGTCAATAAAAGTAATCGCGCGTCGTGTCGGTTAAAAAATAAAAAGCCGCGCCCATAGAGAAGGCGCAGCAAAGTTCCCGCCCAAGTGTCGGGCGCGCTCTGATATGCATAGGCTCCTGAACGCGTATCGACAATCCGATCCGCCGTTTGGCTTGTTCCCGAAACGAGCTGTCCTGCGAATAACACTCTTACGCTGTCGTTCGCCATACCATCGAATGACGGATAGTAGGACATCGCAAACGGAGTAACGCTGGGAATTGTTTCAGAACCTTCAGGAACAAAAATCTCCAGAGTTTCTTCACCTTGCGCACTTGTGACTCCTTGCAAAGTGGCGACAAGGGTCAGTATTGTGAAGAAACGTGGTATCTCCCGAATGTGTATCATTGTCACTGACATTCTCGACAAGAGTCGCGATAACGAGCTTGTTTGAGAGGTCTGAATCAAAATATACGACGCGCTTTTACGAGTGTCAACAACTTTAATCAGAGAAGATGACAATGGCGTTGACTTTGCATCAATGTTTCAATCGACATGAAACGGATTGCTCAAAGGTAAAGGGTGAAACTGTTTTGTACGCTACAGCGTACTATTAGATAGCGTTGCTTCGGCAACGCGCGCTGAGCTTTTGAAGCGAGCCAGCGTTCGAATCCCGGACAGAAATGTCCGGGATTCTTTTTGCCTCTCGCGAAACGGTGAAGAACAATGCTAATCGAAAAGCCTCGGAGTGAAAAATCGAAAACAACAATATTCGAGTGTTTAAAGTGATTACGTTACAAAAGAGCATTCGTTTCTTTTGCAGAGGCTAACAATCCAAAACATTTATGTCATGTCGTAATTGTGTTTGCGAGTTGACACATTCTATGAGAAGAAATATATTGTCGAAGAATTAATACATTCAAGCCCGCAAGTCTGCCTCGCGCTCCGGATCGTAAATCCGGCCACTGATAAACGCTTACTGATTCGGAGCGTGGTCCGTTGTTTGTGTTGAATTGGATTCAACGACCATGGCACGCAAATCCTTCGAATCAAAGTATTCCTGCCTGACTCTCCTCTTCGCTCGCAAATTGTGCGCGGTTGCCGTGTTCTGTTGCGCGCTCCTCTTTCCTCGGTCCGTTCTGTGTCAATACAACTTGTCTCTGAACACTGAGTCCATTCATCTCGGACAATTCTCGGCAATTGATATTGCACAAAGCAATCTCTATCCGGGTGAACTTGTTGTTACGCTGAATTCCCCGGATGCATGGGACTTAATAGTCACATTGCAGCAGCCAATCGCGCGTATTCCCGACGGATTGGAGCTTCCCGTTTCACGTGCGCTCCAATTGTTCCCTGATCTTCCACCTGACTTTGCGAACTATTCTCCCGTGCGCTTCGACTACGGTCCGGGAGCTGAAGGGCTTCAGGAGTTTAGCCACGAGTGGCTGCTTCTGCAACAGAGAATCGAATTGTTTCTCGAGGAGAGTGATCCGCCCGGACTCTATCAAACACGGCTCGAGTTCGCTCTGCATCAGCGTGACGGTCAAAGGCTAGCCCCACCGGTTCAACTCACCGCGGAGTTCGAGATCTTACCGTGGGTGCAGATGTCACTTCCGAATGATCCGCTGCAATGCCTCGTATCCGATGGCGGCGGCATCCCGAGCGATCCCTATCCAGTTCACGTGCGCTCGAATAGCGCGTGGGAGTTGTCGCTAACATGCTTGAGTGATCTCAGCGACGTCGAAGAGTCGCGAATAATTCCGATGAGTCAATTGTATTGGCTGCTTTGGGCGGGCTACGACTGGGAATCTTACGTCCAAACTTTTGAGCAAGTCACACCGTCACAATTTCGCGCGGCGTTCGCTCCCGCACCCCAGCCATTTTCCGTTTTTGATGCCGAGATTCCACTGCAAATTCAAGTCGAGGCGGCTGGCATTCAATACAGCGGAATCTACACGACCGATCTCGCATTTGATATTTTCGTTTCGGCGGGCGCAAGATAGCGCTCGCCGTTTTTATATTCGCCAATCGATACAAATTCACCTCTTGCATTCGTTCGGCACGGATTAACAGAGGCCAAGGATAGAATAGGAGCAAAATACAAACAATCTCTATTGGAGGTCTTATGCTGGCTCGCTTCATTATGCTGATTGCCGCGCTGCTGCTTACGTTCGGCGGCGTTGCGTTGGCCGATACCGAAGGGCACGCTGTTGCCCATGTTTATGTTCAGGTAGATCCGAATATTTCGTGCGGAGCAATCACTCCGAACGTGGATCTCAATACCATTCAGACTGGCCCGTTCTCTGGCCAGATCATTTACCGCATTGATGCAAACGTGGAACGCGTTGCGATCTCGGTCAGCACGTCCATGCTCTACAAGGGCGACGACCCGACTGACCCGTTTGCGACTCCCATCCCCGTGCTTCTCGAAGACGGAGCGTTGGTTGAACCCACGGATGCCAATCCGATTCAAGGCGGCAGCCCCATTCTCGCATACACTGGTCCGTGGGACTACGAAGGCTTCCTGGGCAATATGACGGAATTCCGTCAGTATGAGTCCAGCCAACTCGGATTCTTCTCGCAGGATGTTTATGTTACGGTCAGTTGGATTCAAGCGGATCCCGAGCTGACTCAAGGTGAGTATTCTGGTTTCGTTGCGATGTGGTCACACGTTGTGCTATAGATGAATTAGGCCGCATCCGACAACCTCCGTCGCATGCGGCAAGACTTGGCCGCTGAAAATCACTCCGTGCCGAACGATGCCGGTGAATTTCTCTTTCTGTTTTTTGGTCGCGAGAAATTGCCTAATAATTCTAGTGAGATTCATATGCTGCCGAAAACTCACGTTCTGCTTTTGTTGCTGTCCCTGATGCCCGTCTGCGCTTTTGGACAATTGAATGTAAAACCGGCTCTGGTCGAACTCGAACTTGAGCGGGGGAAAGCCTCGGGCGCGTTTGATGTTACAAACATCACAGATCAAGAGGTGCGCGTCCGGGTAACTCCCGCTCATTTCATGCTCGACCGCATGGGCAACCTGAACACCGTGCCGCTCGTCCCTACGTCACTGGCCAATTGGTTGAAACTGAATCCGCGCGAGTTTACGATTGCGCCGAACGCAGTACGGCAAATTCGTTACGCCGTGATTGCTCCCGATACTCTGCCGGAAGGATCATATTGGTGTTCGGTTCAGTTTCAGCCGTTGCCCTCCGCGGAAGACAGTGCGACCGCGCATTCGCGCTTTGTAGCCATTAGTGGAATTCTCGTTCCGGTGCTCGCGGACAAAGGCACTCCGTCCTGCGACTGGAGCATTGATGGCGACTCGCTGAATACCCAGCTCGAAAACGGACGCCATTTTGTTTCCGTTCCGGTCTTGAATCGCGGAGCATCGCGCATTCCGTGCTCCTTGCACTACGAACTCTTCGATCAAGTGGGTTCGCTGATTGATTCCGGTTCCACGCCGCGCATGAATGTGTTCCCAAGATCTGTGCGGGATTTCGGCGCGCCACTTCCCTCTGAATTGAAAGAGGGTACATATGATATTCACGTCGCCGTGTCGTCGGATCGGTCAAAGCAAGTGCTGACCAACGCCGCGCATATCAGCATCCCCCTCGCTCGGAAGTAGTTTCGTGCGGTCTTGAGTCCAAGTCGCGGCATGGAAACCAGTCGAGTATCCAAACAAGTCCCCACGCTTCTTTCAAGCGGGTTCGCCCGCTGGAGAAGGCGGGGGGCTTTTGTTTTGTTGATGCTGCTCGCCGCTGGTCCGTTTGCCGGAGGAATATGCTCCGCTGACGATCTCGAAACCTCCATAGCAGGCTTCGAACTGAAAGGAAAGAAGCCTTTCGAAAAGCTCGTGATGAAAGACTTTGAGTTCATTGATACGGACTCCGTGCGCTTTGTGCCGGTCAAAAGGCTGCTCGATGCGCTGCAAATCCCTTTTGACGAGCCCGGTGATTCGCTAAGGTTCACAAATCCGCGTGGGGAAGAGGTCTGCCTTCTGTGTTCCGAGAACAAAATAGGGATCGACACGACTTGGAAAGAAACAATCCTGTATTACGGTCAGTCCGACGTCACTGGGAAAGTCGACCTCTTCGTACCCGAAGAACAGATCGGATCGCTATGCGGATTTGATCTAATCTGGAACGAATCCGTCTACGGCTATGTCGTTGCCACGGAATACTCGTATCCGGTTTGGAAACGCACATTGTCGGATAGAAAACGCGGCGCAAGACGCAGCCGTCGACCCGATCCAACGGCCAACATGCCCGAACTCTTCGCGGCAACCGGTCCTTCTCGCTACGGCGATCCTTCCCTGCATTTCATCCAGCCGGGACTTCGTTTCAGTCGCAACAATCACGATCGCTCAATGCTCTCAAAGTCGCTGAATCTCTGGGGCAGACTTGCGGGAGGACGCTACAACCTCTACATCCAGCAGCCTGAAGAAGATTTCCAATCAAGAGTTTCCGTCTCCAGTGCGCGCATAACCCATCGTCTCGGCAACACCGAAACCACACTTGGCGATGCGGCCTTCGGTCTCTCAAATCTTGTCTTTCCCACGGTTGCTCTGTCAGGCTTTGAAATGAATGGCATGTACGGTGTGCGTGATGAACTGCGCGACAAAGATCGCACGGATTTCGGAAGACGCGATGATTTCCTTGCCAGCAGCGACATAGTTGGCACGGCTCCAATGGGAAGCAAAGTCGCGCTCTTCATTAATGATCACTATTTGGATGAACAAACCGTCGAGCAGCAAGAGTGGGCTGATCCCGGCGATGGCGTGTATCGCTTCGAAAACGTTGATCTGCTGCAAGATCGCGCAAGTGAACTAAGAATAGAAATCGTTGAGCCGGACGGTGAGGTCACGTATCGAACCGAAACCCGGGTAGGTACTGGAGCCTTGCTTCAGCCCGGGCAGCTTCTTGTTAGAGGAGGTGTCGGCGGCCGTCGTTTCACGGTGAGTGACCAAGTGTGGAAACAGCAGGGACTTTTCGGCGGAGCAAGAGTAGCTTTTGGAGTGACCAATTTTCTGAGTATGGGCGCAGTTGCCGCAACTCAAGATCAATTCTCAATTCCCTACGAAGTATCCGATGTCGGGACCATAAGCCGCAGCAGCGAAAGCACTTTGCCTACCACCAGTCGACACTTGGGCGGCGAATTGCGCTTCCGTTTCGCCAACAAACATACGTTGATTTTAGAATCGGCGGCGTCGCATTCCGTTTTGGAACCGGAACGCGCGGGCCTGAGCATAGAGGATACGTTGAGCGTTCCGTGGTCTGAATCCGGCTCGGACGGAACAGCGTCCCGCGCTCAGTTGAATGTCCATATCTCAAGTCTGCTCAAAATTTCGCCGCAAGTTTTCAAATTTTCACCAGCCTACTACAATGGCGCCGGTACGAAAGTCACGGATCGACAAGGCTACGCAGTCGACAGCAGACTTCAGTTTTCACGTACTTTTCAGGTGACAATTGCGCACGGTTCTGTAGCGGACAACCTCGAGCATGACTCGCTTTGGACGAGTGTTCAGCAATGGCAGCACGTAAATTTCACGGTTCCAACGATTGTTCCCCGCACGCGAATTCAAGTTGACGGAGATCGCTTGGAATACGACGGCAAGCGGAATGAGAATTCAGACCAAGCACGTCCGCAAACTCAGAGTCGCTACCTTGGTGGTCTATCCATCTTCTCAAGTGTTACACGCTCACTCGAGTTTGAAGCGGATATTTCCGCTGGCAATCGGTTGTTCGAGCACAATGAACCGAATTTGTTGACGGGAATTTCGCTTCCGTACTCTCCGTCACTATCCCGTCCCGGTTGGCGGGCGGAACTTCTTCGCAACACGGCATCACTTGGTCAATATCGCGTCGGACACAGCCGATCGGAATTTCGCGACCGCACGTACATGTCGCATACGTTGCGTGCCACGTCGAACAATCATTGGCAGACCCGATCTGAATTCGGATACGACTGGAAACAGGAAGATTGGTTCGGACAAGTAGAGCCGGGCTACTACTTTGACAGAACAGGAACAAGTAGACTTTCCGCGCTCGCGCGCTATCAAGTCGGAGAATGGCTGTTCTCCGTTTCTTTACAGCTTCAGCCCGTCTTCAGTTTTACGGGTGGCCGTCCGTTTGTTGTCCCGTATTCACAAATCACTCCCTCTCGCGGAGGAATTCGCGGCATCGTGTTTCTCGATGCGAATGGTAACGGCAAGCGAGAATCGGGCGAGCATGGTCTTGACAACATAAACGTCGTAACCGACGGCGGTCGCCACGTCACGACCGACCAGTCCGGACAATTTCTACTCGGTGCGATGCAGCAGCGCAGACGTGCGCGTGTCGCAATAGACACCCGGACACTCTCCGCGATCTACACTCCCACCAACGGAGCCCAGTGGTGCAACATCGAGCCGGGACTGATGACGCCGGTATATCTCGGAGTCTCTGAGCTCGGTTCAATTTCCGGCACGGTTATGGTACTCGATTCCTCCGCCGAACAACAAACAAGACCGCTCGGCGGTGTGGTCGTGATGGCCCGCGACAGCAAAGGTAAGATCGTTCAGGAATCTGTCACCTACACCGACGGGTCATATTTTCTCGGCGACCTCCTGCCGGGAGAATATGGTGTCGAACTAAGAGAATCGTCTCTGCCTGACAGAATTGAGTCGGGGGCTTACGGTCAAACTGTCCGTCTTGAGGGAAACAGAATCGACATATCAGGTCTTACAATTATAGCAACTGCGAAGTCAAGAGTTTCCCGATAGGTTTCTGAATTGTAAGCCTTCAGACCAAATGGCACAGGATGCGCTTTGGATTTAAGGTGTAGGTTGGGTGTGTAAGTTACATAGCTTCTGAGAGTTTGGTTGTGTTATTGTATTGACCTGGCGACAGGTCTTTTTTGTTTGGGTTCGGAGCCGTTTGCGGCGTCTGCGGATGGTAGCGCGCAGAATAAATGTGGTAGATGCCGGACTGTTCCAAGAACGGGTTGAACGAATAGGCCTTGTTAGCTGGTCCGTTGATGCCAAAGGCGCTGACGGAAAACAGTTGAAAATCTCAAAGCAAATGAAGAGCAGTTCTACCGCCTGAAGGCGGAGTGGTAGCGCCCTTTACCAACCACGTCCGAACGTGAAAAAAACTACGCAGTTGGCCAAAACTTCTGTGGCAACTAATATGCACCAGACTCGAGGCAACAGAAATATGACTCAATGGGTACGCTTTGAATTCCAGAAAAACCTTCTGCTTCCTCTCGAAAGATAAACAACCACTTGGGCAATTGTGGACCTACTGACCCACTAAGCAGACGCCTTGCATTCCGTTCATTACTCATTGCTTTGACGTTTTTCCCTTGGTAAATTGTCCTCAATGAATTTTGGTGCGACCTATCACCCATCTCTCGCCTTCATTAAAACGCACGTGTCGCAAGCCCACAGCAAGTAGTATGTTCCGCGCAGGTCTTTCTCTGCGCGCCATTCCGGTCGTTGTAACCAGTCTCCAAAGTAGAGGTCTTGTCTCCGATGCAGAGATTATTATTCATCTTTGTCGTGCTTGCCGCCGCAAGTCATTCGCTCGCGTTGCCGCCGGACAGCCTTTGGAGCCGCACATATGGGGGGAGCGGAGGAGAGGATGGCTTGGCACTGGTACAAACTGCGGACGGCGGTTTTGCCATCGCCGGCATTACAAGTTCCTCAGGTGCCGGCATGGAGGATGCCTTTCTGGTAAAGACCAACGCGAATGGGGATATGTTGTGGCAACGTACATATGGAGGTGGGAATATTGATCACGCGTATTCCGTGAAACAGACGAGCGACGGTGGCTACGTCCTTGCCGGGTACACGAATTCATTCCCGGTCGGTGATGCGAACATCTACGTGATTCGAACGAACGCTGTCGGAGATACGCTCTGGACGCGGACGTACGGTGGATCGGGCAACGATATCGCAAACTTTGTGAATTTGACGAGGGATGGTGGGTTCATCCTTGCCGGAAGAGGAAACTCATTTGGTGCCGGTCTGCATGACATGTATTTGGTAAAAGTGGATGCGAACGGCAATCAAGAGTGGTTTAAGACATTTGGTGGTGGCAGCGACGATATTGCAAACAGTGTGCAGCAAACGGACGACGACGGCTTCGCACTTGTCGGCTACAGCGAATCATTCGGGTTAGGACGGCAAGTCTATCTTGTAAAGACGGACAGTGCAGGGAATTTCGAGTGGAGTCAGCTTTATGGCGGATCGAACTTCGAAGAGGGAAGATCAGTCGCGCAGACTTCAGATGGAGGCTTTGTTCTGGGGGGATGGACTAATTCCTACGGTGCAGGTGGGGCAGACTTGTATGTCATCAAGACCGACGCGAACGGAGATACGGTTTGGACAAATCGCATGGGGGGCGGATTTGACGAGGACGCTCACGTCGTGCAGGAGGCGGTTGATGGCGGCTTCGTCGCCATGGGCTATACAAATTCTTTCGGTGCGGGTACCTACGACTTCTTGCTGGCAAAATTCAGCGAGCAAGGGACGTTCTTGTGGAGTAAAACGTTTGGTGGCGGAGCCGCAGATGCGGCACAATGCGGGCTCCAAACAACGGACCGGGGATTTGCCCTGCTTGGGTATACCAACTCATTCGGAAGCGGCACTCCAAACATCTGGCTGATAAAGACCGGGCCCGAGATTGCGCCAACCCCGCCTCAAGTCCCGCCCGGCACAGACTGGATTCATACTTACGGTGGTGGCGGCGATGAAACCGCAGTGGCGGTTGTTTCGACCAGCGATGGTGGCGTCGCCGTAGCCGGAGTGACAGCTTCTTTTGGTGCTGGTGGTAACGACTTCTGGCTCGTGAAGACAAATGTGAACGGCGATAGCTTATGGAGTCACAGCTACGGTGGAGGCAACAGCGATTGGTGTAATTCCGCCATTGAAACCGATGATGGTGGTTTCGCACTCGGTGGCAATACGTCTTCGTTTACTGCGGGCGGGACCGACATGTGGCTGGTCAAGACCAACTCAACCGGGGACACACTTTGGACCAGAAGGTTCGGAGGGCTGAATAACGACGATTGTGTCTCTTTAATCCAGACCAGTGACGGTGGTTTCGCCTTGGCCGGATTCACCTACTCGTTTGGCGCGGGCGATGCCGATTTCTGGGTCGTCAAGACCAACGCAAACGGCGACAGCCTTTGGAGCCGCAGATACGGAGGTGCTGCCGCAGACGATATCGGTCAGATTGTTCAAACCCCTGACGGTGGATACATTTTGGCAGGCGTCACAGATTCATTTGGGGCCGGATGGCGGGACTTCTGGATGGTCAAGACAAATGCATCAGGCGACAGCTTGTGGAGCCAAACTTACGGCGGGATCAACTATGAAAACGCTCGTCAGGTTGTGATGACACCCGATGGAGGATATCTCCTTGCGGGTCATGCGGCGGGCACTGGCGGCGTAAACAGAAACATCTGGTTAGTGAAGACGGACAGCCTCGGGACTTCTCAGTGGAGCAGATCGATCGATAGTGGGACAGAAGATTTCTGCTGGGGACTCACTTGCGACCCGTACGGCGGATACATGCTGTCAGGGGTTCAAGGAGCCTCGGGCAGCGAAAACGGCATCCAAATCAGGATTAGTGCTGCTGGCGACAGCCTGTGGAGTCAAGTCTACGGCGGCGGCTCGTCCGATGAACTGTATGGCATTGCTCGCGCAGCAGATGGCAGTTACGTGATGTCTGGTTACACTCTCTCGTCCGGCCATGGCGGTCGGGATTTCTGGCTGATCAAAACACAAACCGAAGTATCGCCCTATCGAATATCGTGGATTGATACCACAGGTGGTTCGTGGTTTGACTGGAACAACTGGGATCCGGCACAGGTGCCTACAGCAGACGACACCGTGTTCATCACGCACACGGGGAACTATACGGCAACAGTGCCGGCCGACGCTGAAGTGAGTCAGTTGATTCTCGGCAGCGGAATTCCGGGCGACACGACGACGCAAACGCTCGATGTCAATTGCACGGGTTGTCAACTTTCCGTCTACGGCAACAGCGTAGTACGTGAGCAGGGAGACTTGAGTGTGCGAAGCAGCGCGACATTGGCGCTTGCAGGAACTGGAATCGTACTCACGGACAGCGGTCAGGTCAGGCTTCAAAACTCGGCGGCCGTTCAACAAGGGACAAGTAACTCGCTTGAAGTGAATTCGGGTCTGCTCGATTTGAGGGATAACACGAATGTGAACGGCGGTACATTAGTGAACGCGGGCCGCATTGTACGGCAAGGCAGCGGTCTCACTACCGTCACAGGGAATTACCGCGAGACAGGTTCTTCCGCGGATACTTCAATCTGGATCAACGGCGGATCGCTGGCGATCCATGCCCCGGATTCCGCTGGTCTTCGTTCCGTTATCATACTTGAAGTTGGCGGCACCCTTGTTTTGGAGAACTCCATGTTGCAGTCAACCAGTCTCGTTACGGGTGAAGGCAATCTGCAGTTTACCGGCGGAGCCTCAATATGCGAAGCCAGTTTAGGCTTCTTTGGCAACTTGAATGTTTCGGGCGCCAATCTCTTGTTTAGCCCCGCTGCGTTGACACTGTTCGATACGGTCGAAGTAGAACTTTCAGGAACATTGAATTCAGATGCGGATATAAGTTGCAATACGTTCATCTTGAATAGCGGGGCGACGCAGTCAGATTTGACAATACTAAACAGTTTTGTTTGGACAAATGGAACCTACTCAGGTCAGCAAGGATCGACCATTGATATTGGAAGCAGTGCAGCTCTGCTCATGTCCGGATCAGGTTCAAAGAACCTCATATCACGAGATTTGAGCATCGCGGGAACCGCGTCTATTAATGGAAGCGGCCAATTTTCTCTTTCAAGCGGCGCTTCCATGAATATTCAACCAACTGGACAGTTGTCGTTGGGGGATTCCGTATGGATTAGCGCTCCGAATGACACACTTAATAATCACGGCGAAATTACAATTGATTCCCCGACCGATACGTGCAAGCTCGATCTATTTCTTTGGAACAACCCTCTTGGGAGAACACCGGGCACGATTGACATCATATCGGGCCGAACGAAAGTCAAGAAAGTGCGGAACAACGGGACTATTTCCACCAACGTAAACACACATTTCGAATCGACAATTAGTTCTGTAAATTTCGGAGTCATTAACTTGGCTGAAGGTACATCACTTGCAATTCACGATACGTTGACCAATCAATTCAGCGGAACACTTTATCTTGTTGGTGATGCGGGGATTACAGGAACGGGTATCCTGTTGAATGACGGAAACATTTACAGACAAAACGGCTTGCTGCGGACCACGGGCCTAAGTAACATCTCGACGGAGTTTGTGAACCAATCAACAGGCTATCTGGCAATTGAGGTGGATACCCTTGCCATGACGAATTCAATTGTTCAAAATGCTGGCTTGTTCGATATCTTCTCCGGAGCCACTCTGCAATTGCCGAGTTCGTATCAAGAATTGCCGGGAGGGTCAATACAGGCTGGCGGACAAATCTTCTTTACAATACGAGACCTTACGATAGAGCTCTACAGCCAAGACCTTATTCGCTTGAGATGGACGCCGGTTCCGGCGAGCGGAGAGTACGATGTGTTTCAGGCCAGTGAGCCATATGAAAATATTGCGCAGTTTACGAGAATCGCAACTGTTTTCTCCCCAACCTATTTCCATTTCATCGGTGCGAGCGGCAATCGTTCGTTCTTCCGTGTGGTTGGGCGGTAGGTGTTCCGACATTTGTCAAAGTCCATTTTTGTTGTAATCCAATAGCACAAATTTTGAAATGGAATTATGATCGGTGAATCAAGGATCAAGACGATTGTGTGGGCTGTGTCGATCCTTGCGATCGCAATTTCACTCTTCTATTCTTTCGGCAACCGAATAGGGTCGGCGGCCAATCCCTTTGGACCGTACATAAGCATTAGGCCGATCGAAACTCCCAAAGTTAGTATTTTGAGGAGTGATTCTTCAATCGCTGGCCTTAGCGACTATGTCAAGGGGGTTAACGAATACTCAAAAGCGAACTATCGTGCCGCCGAGACCTACTTCCAAACAGCCGTCTCCGTTTCTCCGAACAAAGGTGATTGGTGGCTGATTCTTGGCGTGTCTCAAGCCCTCCTGAGAAAGCCCGATCTCGCGCTTACATCGTTGCAGTCTGCGGAACAATTGTCTGAAGAGCCTGCCAAGAGCAGTGCGAAGTGGTTCGAGTCACAGTGCTATCTGATGCAAGGAAACTTGGCCGAAGCAGTTAAACTCCTTGACGGGTTAGCAGCCAACGGCAAGGTGTATTCAACGGAATCCAGAGAGCTTCTTCACAAATTGAAAAACGATTTCGATCCTTCGGCACACTGAAACTGTTTACCCACTCTGCGCAGCGTGTAGAGTCACACGACATTGTGGGTAAGTTCGTTATCCAGTTGGCCACCTGCAGAGACCCTCTTTGCCCAAATCCCAACAATCTCCCGTCTCCGTCTCTCCAATCGAGAGCGGATTCCGGGAAGCGAAAAACAACCAAAGTTCCAAAACGAGAAAAGCCCCAAACGGGGCTTTCCTGTTGATTATAAATATCTTACGTTGAAACTCTGAATAAAAACTCCTTTCGGACCTCATTCGCCTTGCATCGAAGACTAATCCATTTGCCTTGAATATTGAAAATGGACAAAAAAATCAGCATATTAAAATAGTCAACATCAATTTTCGAGTGCCCAGTGGAACCATGTTCCGCGTAGTTTGTTAAACCTATATGCTGTTTTCGCGGATCATAGCAGTGACCCTCATTCTGCTCGTTGGTGGGCTGGGAATCGTCTCCGAATTCCCGCACCACGATGACCATGAGGGCGAGATGCACACTGAAATGGGTGTGACCATGGACGGTCACTGCCATTGTCAGGCATTAGGAATGACCGCGCACGTCGAAATTTTGGGTCCTGCCCTTTTGACAGAATTTGTAACGACAAACTTCACACACAGATTTCCCCTCCCGCCTCTCTTTCCTTTCGAACGACCTCCTAAATCGCACTTGTCTTAAGGCAATCATAACCGTCCTGATATCGGGACGGCGTTTTCCGTTTACCTAAAGACAAGGAGCGAGAATGCCTAAGCATTTTCTTTGCTGGCCACTCCTGTTGGGAGTGGCTTGTTTGTTTTCCCCAATTCTTGACTCACACTCTGTAAGCCGGGCCGCGACGCTGGCAGAATTTTTCTCAGCGGCGGACCAAACTTCGCCGCGGCTTTTGGAAGCGCATCTCGAAGTCGCGAGAATTCGTGCGCTTCACAGTGAGCAGCGCGCTCTTCCCAACCCGACTCTTTTTGGTTCCAACGAAGAACTCGGGAACGATGATGCGTCGGTACAAGAGCGCACATTCGGTGTTCGGCAAGAACTCGGATTCCTGTGGACGATGCGTGCCCAAAAATCATCTTCATCTGCCGCGATTGCCGCTGCTGAAGCGAAATATCATAGTGAACGCAGTGCAGCGTATTCGGAGCTGCTGACTCAACTCCTGCGAGTGCAGCACGTATACCAAAGTCTGCAACTCTCGGACTCCCTTGAGCAACACTATTCCGGAATCCTCACCGCCAACGAAGCCCGCGAACGCGAAGGCGATATTTCAGGATACGACGCCCAGCGTGTCCGCTTCGAATCCATTGCCGTTTCCAACCGGCGAGCTCAACTGCATGCCGCTTGGAATGAACTCATCGCAGAACTCAAAAAAAACACTGGACTCGATGAATCACAACTGTTGTCAGTGGATGTGAAGTCTTTGTTCGGGTTGACCTTCTCAAGTGAAGACGAAGCGGTGACATATGCCAAGTTCCACGCGCTCGAATTGAGTTTCTTGCAGGCGAATGAAAAAGCCGCTCAGCAAGAGTTAGCTGCTCAAAAACTGCGAAGGCTGCCGAACTTCGCCGTCGGAGTGGGACACAAATCAACCGATCATGACGAATCCGGTTTGTTGATCGAGGCGGAACTTGAGCTGCCGCTGTTTAGCCGAAGAAACCCGGCGGTGCAATTGGCTCGCGCCGAGCGGAACAACGCGCGCCAGCTCAACGCGAACGCGCAATCGCAATGGTCAGACTTGGTCGGCGATGCCTACGCTCGTTGGCAATCTCTTGAACGCCAAACGAAATCTGCCCCGGCACTTGAAGAGCTTGTTGCACACGTGAACGCGGCACAATCGCTCTATCTAAACGGTGAAACAGGTTATCTTGAACTCCTGGATGCGTTCAAATCGAGTGAAGAAATCCTGAGTGCCGCACAAGAGCTTGCGCTGGCGCACATGCAGGCCGATTTGCGCCTGCGTCAACTCACCGGTTATCCCATTCTTGAGGACAAGTAAAATGAAACATATATCTCTATCTCTTCTGTTTGCCGCTGCCATCATCTTTGCGATGGGATGCGGGCAACATGCAGATCACGCGCACGATGACCATGCGCACGCCGAGGAATCGGCACATGACGACCATGATCACAATCACGGAGAGGAAGCAGCGCACGATGATCATGATCATGGTCACGGTGAAGGCGGTGTCGTGGAAACATTGTGGCATGACAACATCGAAATGTTCGGTGAATGGCCGCCGTTTGTCGCCGGTCAGTCATCAGAAGCGGTGCTCCACTTCACGAGCCTTTTGACCTTTCAACCGGCCACGCAAGGACCTTTGAAGATCGAGTGGCTGAGCGGTGGTCGCGTCATCAAGAGTCAAGTCGCCGAGGATGTCACGCGCACAGGAATCTTCATCGTAGAAATCATGCCGCCTGATCCGGGCACCTATGAGTTAACCATGTCGCTCGCAACTTCTGAAATGAGCGGCACAGTGCGCCTGCAAAATGTTCAGGTCTATTCCGGACATGCGCCCGAAATCCACGAAGAAGAAAGTAGCGAGCCGGAAATATCGTTTTTGAAAGAGCAGCAGTGGGTGCTGGGAACGAAAACCGGAGTCGTCGAACGCCGCGAAATCTTTGACATCCTCCGCGCACCGGGTGAACTGAAGCCCGCAGGTAACAAGACCTCCGAAGTCTTTGCGCCATTCTCCGGTGTATTGCTGCCCGATTACAAACTGGGAGCAGTAAGACACGGTCAACAGGTGCGAAAGGGGCAAGCGCTCGCCATGATTTCGCCTGCACCAAGCTCCGAGAACAGTTGGCTGCAGCTATTGGGAGAATATCGACTCGCGCGCTCCGAGCTGAGCCGTGTGGAAAAACTCCACAGTGAAAAAGCGGCACCTGAGCGTAGACTGGAAGTAGTACGGCAGCAGCTCGCCATAAAACAAGCGCAATTAAGCGCCGCGTTAGGCGGAGCGGAACTCGATGATATAGACAGCGAATCGCCGCACTTCACGGTGCGTTCGCCGCGCGATGGAGTGGTCGCGCTTCACGATGTCGCCTACGGATCGTATGTGCAGCCCGGTCAGCGGTTGTTCAGTGTCATTGATCCCGAGCTTGTGTGGCTCGAAGTTCATGTTGCCGCCGCGGACGCGCGCAATGCCGCGGACGTGCACGATGCCAATTTCTCATTCATTGGTTCGGATCAAATCTATTCGACGTCTGATTTCGACGGCAAAGTCATTGCCTCCGGTTCAGTCTTGGATCCCGTGACTCGCAGAGTTCCGATTACGTTTGAACTCAAAAATCCCGGCGGATTGTTGACGGTCGGCGAGTTCGTCCAAGTCGAGGTCCACACGTCGAAAGCGCGCAACGCACTCGCAGTCGAAAAATCCGCTGTCTTGGAAGATGGCGGCGCATCAGTCGCATTTGTACAGAAGGGCGGCGAGTCGTGGGTGCGCCGTGTCGTAACCACCGGCGCCGTTGATGGTCCGTGGGTGGAGATTTTGTCTGGACTGAATGAAGGCGAGCGTGTCGCCACGGCGGGCGCGTACAAAATCAAACTTGCATCGGGCAGTACCGGCGAAGTCGGTCACGGCCACGCACATTGAGGAGGCTGCATGTTTGATTTTATGATTAAGCAATCGCTCACAAAGCGGTTTCACGTCTTGCTTGCGGCGCTCGTTTTGCTGATCGGGGGAACCTACGTCGCTCTGCAAATGCCGATTGATATTTTCCCGGATCTCACCGCACCTACGGTCACGGTCATGGCCGACGTGCACGGATTTGCTCCGGAAGAAATCGAGAGCCTCGTGGCCTTTCCCATCGAATCGTCCATGAATGGTGCCACCGGAGTGCGCCGCGTTCGCTCGTCGATATCCACGGGCATGGCCATCATCTGGGTCGAATTTAATTGGGGAACGGACATATTACAAGCGAGGCAGGTGGTCACGGAAAGACTGCAATCAATGATGAGCAGTCTTCCGCCCGGCATGGAACCGCCGATACTTGCTCCGATCTCGTCCATCATGGGCGAGGTGATGCTGATTAGCGTACAGAGTGACTCGCTGCTCCCGATGGATCTGCGCTCGTACTCAGATAACATCCTGCGCAAAAGACTGCTTGCGATACCCGGCGTTGCGCAGGTGATACCGATTGGTATGCAGGTAAAGCAATACCAAATTGTCGTCAAACCGGAAAAACTGCTGGCCTACAATGTTTCGCTTGAAGAAGTAGTTGAGGCAGCGAAGCTATCGAGCGAAAACACGACCGGCGGCTATCTGCTCGAAGGCGGACGCGAACATTTGATTCGTGGAATCGGCCGCGTTGAGTCGGTCGACGACATCGGCCGCACGGTTGTAACCACACGCAACGGAGTGCCGATCCTGATTGATCAAGTGGCTGATGTGAAAGTGGATGGCAGCGTGGCTCTGGGAAACGCTTCCGTCGACGGAACAGACGCGGTCATTCTGTCCGTACAGAAACAGCCCGGCGCCAACACGCTCGAGCTAACCAAACGTATCGAGACTGCGGCCGTAGAGCTGCAGCGGCTCGCTCCAGCGGATGTAAAAGTTCGCGCCGATGTCTTCAGACAGGCGAATTTCATCGAAGTAGCCGTCCGCAACGTGATGAACGCGCTGCGCGACGGCGCGATCTTAGTGACGATAATTCTGCTCCTCTTTCTCGGCAACGTGCGCACGACGTTCATCAGTCTGATGGCGATCCCGATTTCTCTGGTCGTCGCCGTGATCGCGTTGAAATTAATGGGAAGTTCGGTCAATACCATGACGCTCGGCGGTTTGGCAATTGCCATCGGACTGCTGGTGGATGACGCCATCATTGACGTCGAAAACGTATTTCGAAGACTCCGGTTGAACGCTCTAAAGCCCGCAAGTGAGAAACGCTCTGTCTTTGAAGTGATTTATCGCGCTTCGTTGGAAGTTCGAAAACCGATTGTTGTGGCGACGTTAATTATCATCGCGGTATTCGCGCCGCTCTTCTTTCTGTCCGGTGTGGAGGGACGCCTTCTCCAACCGCTCGGCGCGTCGTTCATCATTTCGATTCTCGCCTCGCTCTTTGTCGCCGTGACAGTCGTACCGGCGTTGTCGTACTATCTTTTGGGCAAGCTGAAATCGAACCAGATTGAACACGAATCATTAGTCGTACGAAAGCTGAAACAGGTTTACAAGCCAACAGTTGACTTCGCATTGAAAAATGCCTCGACCGTGATTACCGTTTCCGTTTTTCTGCTCGTTGGATCGGTGGTTCTCTACAGCCGTTTCGGTCAAGCCTTTCTGCCCGAATTCAACGAAGGGTCGCTTACGGTCATTTCAGTTTCACCACCCGGAACGTCGTTGGCCGAATCCAACGAGATCGGCGAAATGATCGAGCAAATTGTCTTGTCTCAGCCGGGCGTGGCCGGCGTTGCGCGCCGTACTGGACGTGGCGAGATGGACGAACATGCACTTGGCTCGAACGCGACCGAAATGGAATGCCGATTGGAGCCGGATATTGACAAAGAACATCTGCTGGAACAGCTTCGCACTCATTTGGCGATGGTACCCGGCACGTTCATTAGCATCGGCCAGCCGATTTCCCACCGCATTGACCACATGTTGAGCGGAACGCAAGCAGCCATCGCGGTGAAACTCTACGGCGAAGATCTGACTGAGCTCCGCAATTCGGCAGAGCTGATTAAGAAAGAAATGGAACAAATCGAAGGGATTGTGGATCTCTCCGTCGAACCGCAAATCGAAGTGCCGCAATTGCGCATCAAAATGAACCGCGAAGCAATGAGTCAATACGGTGTTAAACCCGTGGAACTTGCCGAAGCGGTTGAAACAGCGTACAACGGCACAGTGGTCGGTCGCGTGATGGAAGGACAGTTTGCCTACGAAATGATTGTGCGCTACGATCCCTCGGCGAAAGCTGACACCGCAGCAATTGTTCGCACGCCGTTCCACACTCCGACGGGACATTTCGTCATGCTGCGCGATCTGGCATATGTTTATAGCGCAACCGGGCCGAGCATGATTTCGCGCGAAAATGTCAGTCGTAAAATTGTCATTCAATCCAACGTCGCGGGACGCAGTTTGGGCGACGTCGTCGGTGACGTCCAATCACGCGTCGCAGCGAACGTGAACTTGCCCGACGGTTACTATGTGTCCTACGGCGGTCAGTTTGAAAGCGCCGAAAGCGCAGGCAAGGTCATCGGAATCCTGACCGTGCTCGCAATCTTGGTAATAATCATCCTGTTGTTCACCGAGTTCGGCAACCTGCGTGACGCCTTACTCGTAATGGTGAATTTACCGTTGGCATTGATCGGCGGCGTTGCGGCGATCGGCATAACCGACGGCATCGTCTCCATTGCAAGTATGGTCGGTTTTGTGACGTTATTTGGAATCGCAGCGCGCAACGGTATCTTGCTGATTTCGCACTATCATCACCTGATGGAAGAAGAAGGTGTCTCCTTCCGCGAAGCGATTGTGCAAGGAAGTATCGAACGCATGAGTCCAATTCTGATGACTGCTCTGTGTGCGGGGCTTGCTCTGATTCCTCTGGCACTCGGCGGAGGTCAACCCGGCAAAGAGATCGAAACTCCCATGGCCATCGTAATTCTCGGCGGATTGATTTCGTCCACCGCATTGAACATGGTCGTCGTTCCGGCCCTGTATCTGAAGTTCGGGCGTAAACGAAAACTTGTGACAAACCGGTGAAGCGGAGCGAAATACAGGGGGTGGCGACACGTCCGCCCCTTGTATTTCCCCGTTGTTTTCCGTAACATGAAACATGGAACGGAGCACAAAATGAACTCTATTCGCACAGGCGCGTATCTCGGTCTGGCGGCGGCGCTCTTATTCGGCGCGTCCACACCGCTGGCAAAATCGCTGCTGCACGAAGTTGATCCCGGTCTGCTTGCAGGACTGCTTTATCTCGGCGCGGGATTTGGTTTGGGCGGATTACAGTTCGGACGAAGAATTGTTTCAGGAAAACGCCGCACTTCTGAAGGCGCTCTGACCAAGCGGGACTGGCCGTGGCTTGCAGGTGCAGTTCTTGCGGGCGGAGTAGTCGGCCCCGTATTGTTGATGATCGGTTTGCAAAAGACCTCTGCGGCCAATGCGTCTTTGATGCTGAATGCCGAAGCCGTACTGACCGCCGTAATTGCGTGGACACTGTTCAAAGAAAATTTCGACCGACGGATCATGCTCGGCATGGTTGCGATTGTAGCGGGAGCGGTGATTCTGTCGTGGGCAGGACGACCCGAAGGAACGTCGGGACTCGGCGAGTTGCTAATTGCTTTGGCCTGTCTGTCATGGGCCATTGACAACAATCTTACTCGCAATATCTCTGCTGTAGATCCCAAGTTGACCGTAATGATCAAAGGAGTTGTCGCGGGTCTCATCAATTGCACCATTGCAATATCGATGGGAGCAAAGTTTCCGCCGCTTCTTTATCTGCTCGGAGCAGGTTTGGTCGGTTGGCTTGGCTACGGCGTGAGTTTACAACTCTATGTTCTCGCATTGCGTCACGTCGGGACGGCCAGAACAGGCGCATACTTTTCAGTTGCTCCGTTCGCAGGAGCGCTAATCTCGTTTGTGATGTTCTCGACACCGTTGACTGTCGCCTATGCGATCGCCGCCGCGCTGATGGTTTTGGGAGTATGGCTGCATTTAACGGAAGACCACGACCACGAGCACACACATGAAGAAATGTGGCATGATCACAAACACGTCCACGACGAACACCATCAACACGATCACGAACCCGGCATCGATCCAAGAGAGCCGCATTCGCATCCACATTATCATCCGGTTTTGACGCACAAGCATCCGCACTATCCTGACATTCATCATCGGCATTCGCATTGAGAAGATTGGTGTGTCTTGCGAAATGAACAAAAAAATATTTGATTCAATCTATAGTCGAGGAATTGCAAAATGAAAATGATCATAACCATAACGTTTGCGGGACTCATGTGTCTCATGCACGTGCCCGCCTTCGCGCAAATGGAAATCTTTGAAGCTGCCAAAGCCGGAAACATCGAGCGCGTGGAAGAGCTGCTCGTGTCTCAGCACTCTGCGCTGGACTACGATGAACAGGGATCAACCTTGCTGCACTGGGCGGCCAGCGGTGGACAAGCCAAAGTCGCGGGGCTGCTAATATCTCGTGGGGCCGACGTGAATCTTGCCAACAAGGATGGCTACACTCCGTTGCACAATTGCGCGCTGAGCGGAAATGGCGAAACCGCCGCGGTTCTTTTGAACAACGGCGCAACCATTAATGCTCGTGACAAAAACGAAATGACCGCCTTACACTTGTGCGGACTCAGCAACAATGTAGACGTCGCCAAGGTTCTAGTCGGTCACGGAGCCGATGTCAATGACAAGACAACTACTCAGTGGACACCGCTGCGCGTCGCCGAGTACAAGGGCAGCACAGAGCTGATCGAATGGCTAAAGTCCCAAGGCGCGAATGAATAGCCGAGGATTTTCACCCCCTTTTGGTGTCCTGCCTTTGTCCAGCAAGCTAATGTCACATACGGTATAAACAAAGACTTAGCAGTCAAACGAGAAAAGCCCCAAACGGGGCTTTCTTGTTAATAGTCCTCGCCTTGGAAACGTAATGTACCTTAACACCCGCCAAAATCTCGTCTTGAATAGTCCTTGAACACCGAACTGAAACTTTCCTATTTTCAGACAGTTAACAGTGTATACATGATGCAACTGTCCATAAAATTCGCTATGTTTAATGTATAGTGAAGTCAAGACTTAGAGGAGATCATGCGCGAAGAAACCGCGGAACAGAACTTGGAAGCTGCGAAAAGTAGCCAGCGCTCGGAGACAAAAGATCAAATTACGCCTTCGTCGGAGATTCGCCCGCTCTTGGACGGCGCGACTCCGTCAACAGAGCGGCTTGACCCTGAGCTGGAACCGGCGCACAAAATTGCCGCTGATGCCAGCAGGTCAGTCGAAGATCGACTGGAAGCCTTTGAAGATATTTTCGATTCGGAAGTCGGCGACACGTCCCTGCATCGTGCCCGCAACATCGAAAAAGAAATCGGTATCCGCCAACTCTTCTTCAAGTTCGAAGGCGGAAATCCCACTGGCACGCAAAAGGATCGCATCGCCTTTGCGCAAGCCATGGACGCCATTCGCCGCGGCTATGATACGATCACGGTCGCAACCTGCGGCAACTACGGCGCGGCCATGGCCTTCGCCGCTAATACCGCCGGCCTGAGGTGCATCATATATGTCCCCGCGAAGTTTCATTCCGGAAGAATTCAGGAGATGGAGCGAAATGGTGCGGAAATCGTGCGTGTCGACGTCGACTATGAAAGAGCAGTGGAAGCGTCAAGCAGCCTCGCCCAACAACATGAGTATTACGACGCGAACCCCGGCGGAGCAAATACCGCCATTCAGCTCAAGGCCTACGGTGAAATTGCCTTCGAGATCTACGACAGCTTGCGGGATGCGCCGGCGGCCATCGCCATTCCCGTTTCCAATGCCACGACGCTGGCCGGAGTTTACAAAGGGTTCCTGAGCCTCTATCGGCGTGGCAAAACCTCACGCATTCCCCGCATCATCGGCGGCTCTTCGTCCGGCATGAATCCCGTCATTCATGCCTATATAAAAGGTCTCAAAACCTGCGAGGACCTCCCACCCGAAAAAATCCGCGAGACGCAAGTCAATGAGCCGCTCGTCAATTGGCACTCCATCGACGGAGACCTGGCCCTGTCTGCCATGTATTCCACGAACGGCTGGGGAGCAAATGCGACGGATAAATCGATGATGTCATTTGCCAAAAAGATCAAAGAGCAGGAGGGCTTGAGTGTGCTGCCTGCGTCGACCGCGGGGCTTATCGCCCTCTCAAGCGTCCCCAGTGGACTCTTGCAGCCCGACAGATATGTTGTTTTGCTAACCGGGAGAAAGGCATGATTTTCAATTACGACGGCAACGCGATTGTCTATTGCGAAGGTGCCTTCAACACGACCAACGGCAAGACCGCGCACGGGCTCGTGAGATTTACCCGCAGGTTTGACGTGCATTCCGTAGTCGATTCCCGCTATGCCGGAAAGGACGCTCTTGAAGTTCTCGACGGAAAAAAATCTGGAATCAAAATCTTTGAGTCCGCGTACGATGCGGCGGCGGCGGCCCGCGAAGACGGAAAACCTCCGACACATTTCGTCGTCGGACTTGCACCCGACGGCGGAAGACTTTCCGGCGAAGCCCGTGAGGCCGTGCGGCAAGCCATTGAAATGAAACTCAACATCGTCTGCGGCTTGCATGACTATCTCACCGAAGATCCCATCATGATGGATCTTGCCCTCGGGCGTGGAGTGACAATAACCGACGTGCGCAAACCCCCTTCGGTGGACGCTCTGCATTTCTTCGAAGGCAAAATAGAACAAGTCGAGTCCTTCAAGGTCGCCGTGCTCGGAACGGATTCCGCCGTCGGCAAACGTACCACCGCGTGGCGCGTCGTGTTTGGTTTGACGGACAAAGAACATACGTCAGAGTTGATCGGCACCGGTCAAACGGCCTGGCTGCAAGGCGCGCGCTACGGCTGTATCATGGATTCGCTGGTCAATGATTTTGTGGCTGGCGAAATCGAACATGCCGTCTGGAGTGCGTGGAACGAGCAGCGCCCCGAATTCATTATCATAGAAGGGCAAGGCAGTCTTTTGAATCCGGCCTATCCCGGTGGGTTCGAAATTCTCGCTGCCGGACGTCCTGACGTCGTCATCTTGCAGCACGCACCCATGCGCAAAGAGTACGACGGTTTCCCCGGTTATAAACTCCACGACTTGAAACGGCAAATTGAAGCTATTCAGCTCATTTCCGACAAACCGGTCGTCGCGATAACCGTTAACCATGAAGAAATTCCCACGGACAAAATCGACGCCGTCTGCTCTGAAATCGAACAGCAATACGGATTGCCGACGGCCGACGTCCTGATTCACGGTCCAGCAAAGATCGTGGACGCCGTGGTTCAAGCAAGAAACAAAATGAAGCACTGACATGACCGACAAGAAACGCGGCACGCCCCTCTCCAAACTCGTAGTCATAGACAAACTGGAAGTCGGCCCGACTCGTATCGAGCCGAAAAGAGTCGTCACTCCCTACACGGTTTACACAGGTAAGTCGTCCGAAAGTTTTGACTTCATTTACACGTTCGAAGATACGGTCTTCGAAGATCGGAATGTTCCCGCGCAAAATCTCGGGTCTATGATGGGCGCGCAGATTGCCTTGAATTACGGGCTGTTCTGCAAGGAAATCAGTTTCCTCGGTGCGTTGGATCATCACGATCAACAATTCCTGACGGAAATGGCCAAGAACACGGCGCGGGAAATCTATGTCAACAAGTTTCTCGAGCCGAACATCTTTCTCCGAGGCGCGGCCGCATCTCTTGCCGTCGTTAGTCGGAAGAACTACCTTCAAGCTAAACTCACTTTTCCGAATTCCGTCAAAAAAATCGACGGCAAATGGCGCGTCAATCCGAAACGCCATGCGATCTCGTCCAGCGGCGGCAAAGACAGTCTGGTAACCTACGGACTCTTGCGTGAAGCGTCGGTGGAAACACACCCGATTTTCATCAACGAGTCCGGCCGCCATTGGTTCACCGCGCTGAATTCCTATCGGCATTTTGCGCAGCATGTTCCCAACACGGCAAGAGTGTGGACGAATTCCGACCGAGTCTTCTCGTGGATGTTGAAGCATTTGCCCTTCATTCGGCCCGACTACGCTGACGTGCGTTCGGACTACTATCCCGTTCGTCTCTGGACCGTCGCCGTGTTTTTGTTTGGCACACTTCCGATTCTGCGCAAACGGGAAATCGGCAGACTGCTGGTCGGAAACGAATACGACACAACCGAAAAACACGAGCACAGCGGCATTACGCACTACTCGGGGTTGTATGACCAAAGCCGCTACTTCGATGAAATGATGAGTCGTTACTTCCAGCGGAAAGGGTGGGGCGTCACACAATTTTCCATCCTCCGTCCCTGCTCGGAAGTATTGATAGAAACCATTCTCGCCAAACGGTTTCCCGATTTGCTGACATATCAGGTTTCCTGCCACGCCGCGACCAAAAAAGGCGAGCGCGTGCTTCCCTGCGGAAAATGCGAGAAGTGTCGGAGAATTGTTTCAATGCTGACCGCGATGGACGAAGATCCCCGCAAATGCGGATATACGGACGAACAAATTGAATTCGGTCTAAAGTCGTTTACCCGCGAAGGAATTCATCAAGAATCCGCAGGCGAGGAACATCTTGCGTTTATTCTCTCAAAGAAAAACAAGATTAAGCTCAGCAGTACGTCGGTGCGCGCCAAGGAACACCCTGAGCTGATGAAACTTCGTTTCCATGCCGAACGCTCGCCGATGAACGGTATCCCCACCGATTTGCGCGGAAAGTTGTATTCCATGCTGTTGCGCCAAACGGACGGCGCGGTGAAACGTTCCGGTCGGGTGTGGATAGAAACGGATCCCTTGACGGATCCCGATGCGCTTGCTCCGTACAAATTTGAAAGCCGTGGAACAAACGTCGATTCGCAGGCGCTCGCGTCACAATATCTTCTGGGCGAATTAACTTGGCCCGAGGCTCAAGAGCGTCTGAAACAAACCGACGTTGCACTTTTGCCCGTCGGAGCGGTCGAGCAGCACGGACCGCATCTTCCTCTCGACACCGATGCCTGGGACGCCGACTATCTTTCGCGCGAAGTCGCGGCAGGCTGTTCCGACCCCAAGCCGCTCGTACTGCCGCTCGTTCCCTACGGAGTCTCATATGCGCACGAAGATTTCAGCGGAACTATCAGCGTCGGCCCCGACACGTTGTCGCGAATGATCTACGAAATCGGCATCAGCGCCGCGCGCAACGGCATTACGAAGCTGGTCATCATCAACGGACACGGCGGCAATGGCCCCGCGTTGCACTTCGCGGCGCAAATGATTAACCGCGATGCCAGAATCTTCACCTGTGTAGATACCGGCGAAACCAGCGATGCGGACATTGACGCCATGAGTGGCGTTCACAATGACGTACACGCCGGCGATATCGAAACCTCGACCACACTCGCCGTCAGACCGCAATTGGTCAAGATGGACAAGGCCGAAAAGTTCATTCCCAACTTCTCCAGTAAATATCTGAACTTCTCCGCACAGCATGCCGTCGGATGGTACGCTCGAACCGCGAAAATTACCCCCACCGGCGTCTTCGGAGATCCCACCGTCGCCACTCGCGAAAAAGGCGAGGCGATGTGGAAAATCATGATCGAGAGATTGGTTGAGTTGGTCGAGTCCCTGAAAGGACTCCCGCTCGATGAAATCTACCAAACGAAGCTATGAAAATCACGCGAATCTCGTTCTGGACGGTGGACATGGCGCTCAAGACGCCCTACACGATTGCCTACGAATCCGTAGAACAAGTCTCAAACGTCTTTTTACGCGTCGATACCGACAGCGGAATCACGGGCTTCGGATGTGCAGCTCCCGACTTGCCCGTAACCGACGAAACGGCGGAGACGGTGCATCGCTCTCTTGCTGCCGCTGAAGAGCTTCTGGTTGGCAAAGACCCGTTGATGCGGACGCGGCTGCTTGAAACTGTGCGAACACAAATTCCCAAACAGCCGTCCGCCAGAGCTGCGATCGACATGGCCCTCCACGATATTCTTGGCAAAACCGCCGGACTTCCGCTCTGGTTACTCATGGGCGGCGAGCGCGATCATATCCTTACGAGTATAACGGTTGGCATCTCCGATATCGAAACGACGACCAAACAATCGGTGGAATTCGTGAAGCAGGGATTCCGCGCCCTAAAAATCAAAGGCGGTGTCGACGTCGAAGCGGACATCGACCGGGTTCTCATGGTGCGCGAAGCGGTAGGAGAAGAAATCGAGCTGCGCTTCGATGCGAATCAAGGCTACAATATTGAAACCGCGGAACGTTTCGTGCGAATTACCCGGCCCGCAAAGTTGGAGTTGCTCGAACAACCCACACCCAAGGATGACCCGCTCATGATGGGCGAGCTTTCCGCGAGTGTTCATCTACCCGTGATGGCGGACGAGAGCCTGATGGGACTTCGCGACGCGTTTCGGCTCACCAGAGATAACCTCGTGGACATGGTCAACGTCAAACTGATGAAAGTCGGCGGAATCGACGAGGCACTGCAAGTTAACGCAGTCTCGCGCGCCGCCGGAGTTGAAGTGATGATTGGCTGTATGGATGAGTCCGCGCTGTCCATTGCTGCCGGCCTGCACTATGCGCTGTCCCGGCCCAATGTTCTGTACGCGGATTTGGATGGCCACCTTGACTTGATTGGAGACCCGGCCGATGGCTCCGTCATGCTAAAGGACGGTTGCCTTTATCCCAATTCCGCGCCGGGTATCGGCTGCAATCTATGATCGGCAACTTTTTTTGCGAAGACAATGAAAAAATTTGACACGGAAATCCGCTTAAGCCGCGAAATGAGTTTGATGGATACGACGCTTATCGGCGTCGGGGCCATGATCGGCGCGGGGATCTTCGTGTTGACGGGAATCGCGGCGGGAGTTGCCGGTCCCGCGTTGATTCTCGCGTTCTTACTAAGCGGGTTTGTCGCGCTTTTCACGGCGATGTCCTATGCGGAACTCGGATCGTGTTATCATGATGCGGGCGGCGGCTATCTTTGGGTCAAGGAAGGACTGCCGAAATGGAACGGCTTTCTCGCCGGATGGATGAGCTGGTTTGCCCATGCCGTCGCGTGCAGCGTGTATGCCCTTGGATTCGGGGCCTATTTTGATCAAGTGCTCCAAGAAATAGGAGTCGTGATTCCGGCTTGGTCATTCGTTTCGCCCGTAAAACTTACGGCGGTCGTCATTTCCCTGTTCATTGCCTACGTGAACTTTCGCGGAGCCTCGGAAACCGGAAAGCTTGGCGGGATTGTCACGCTGACCAAAATATTTATTCTCGCGATCTTCATCGCGTTCGGTCTGCAAGTTCTTTTCACCAGACTCGACTGGCAAGCGGCCCTGACTCCTTTCATGCCGCATGGTTTCGGTGGAGTCATGAGTGCCATGGGACTCACGTTCATCGCTTTTGAAGGCTATGAAGTGATCGCTCAATGTTCGGAAGAAGTCAGAAATCCTCGCAAGAACATTCCCCGCGCCGTGTTTCTGTCGTTGATCATCGTCGTCCCGATTTACCTTCTGGTTGCTTTGACTGCCTTAGTCTCTGTCCATCCCGGCGGCCTGACTCCGTGGGACTATCTCGCCGAACACAAGGAAACTGCGCTGGTTGAAGTCTCCAAAAACTTCTTCATTGGCGGCGGAATCATGCTCCTCTTCGGAGGCTTGATTTCCACGATTTCCGCCTTGAATGCGACGGTCTATTCCTCTTCGCGAGTCGCCTTCGCGATGGGACGCGACCGCAATTTCCCCGGTCTGTTCAGCAAAATACATCCGCAGCGCGCGACGCCTCACTGGGCCATTCTGGTTACGTTGGTCATCATCGTCCTGATGGCGGTCACGCTGCCCATCGAAGATGTTGCCAGTGCCGCAAGCATCATGTTTCTTCTGCTCTTCTTGCAGGTGAACATCGCCATGATTCGCTTGCGCAAGCTGCGGCCCGATTTGGACAGGGGATTCAAAGCTCCGCTGTTTCCGTGGCTGACCATATTCGGCATCGTAATGTTGCTGGCCGTCGCGGCCTACATGGTTGAGTTCAGCCCCGTCGCGTGGATTGTCACAGCCGTCTGGATTGCGATTGGTCTCGTAATCTACAAAGTCTATGCGTCCGAACGTGAAGTCGTACATGCGCAAAAAGTCCGCGCACTTGAGCGGCTGGAGAGCAAACAATATCGCATCTTAGTCGCAATCTCCAAACGGGAACTCATTGCCGACTTGTCTGCAGTGGCGGCGGCGATCGCCCGCAAGCATCACGGCGAAGTGCTCTTCTTGTACGTCATTGAAGTGGAACAAGGAGAATCGCTTGTTGTAAACGAGCCCGAACGCGTCGCGGCTTTAGGGCTTGTGCAGGAAGCCGCCGAGTCTCTGCGTGACACGGGCATACCGACTCGCACGCTGGTTCAAATTTCGCGTCGCGTCTCTCAAGGAATTGTCGACACGGTCGAGGAAGAAGAGTGCAACTTCGTCATCTTGGGACGCCGCAAACGCCCGTCGTTTTTAGCCCGCATCTTCACCTCGGCGATTGACAGCATTGTTCACGAATCTCCCTGTGAAGTTGCGGTGCTGCACGGCAAACTACCGGAGAGTGGCGTAGGCCGCCTGTTGCTGCCCTTTGGATCTGATATCCATGCGCGTCTCGCGCTTGAGCTTGCTCCGGCGCTGTCGGAAAGTTTCAAATGCGACTCCGAGGTCCGCGTCGTCTTCGAGCCTCAAGTTCCGTCCGCGGCCCGCGAACAACAGATCAGAAACATTAAGACGCTTGTTTCTGAAAACGGCTTCCAGACTCAAATCTCCGCAATCCACGACCGTGACATTGTGTCCGGCGTTTTGCAAAATACAAACAAGAGTGACCTGATCGTCATGGGCGGTCACACGGGGGATTTTGTCAAGCTGTTGCTGGGTCGGTCGCTGGGCGAAGAAATCACGGAGCAGGCGGAGTGCCCCGTGCTTTGGGTTCGAGAATTCGAAGAACGAGAACCGTTCTGGATCTCGATCTTCAAACCGCTACGCAAAGAGGAACAATAGAACATGAATGAATCTATTCGGGGTGTTTTTGAGAGCTTTGCCGCGTCTATAATCACCTATTTGCCGCGCGTTTTCGCTGGATTCGTTTTGCTCGCGATCGGCTGGCTCTTGGGATGGTTCGCCAAACGTGTAGTCATCCAACTCTGTGCGGTGCTCCGCGTGGACCGCATTGCGCGCAGATTCCGTTGGGGGCAGGATTTCTCCAAAGCCGACATTCGCTACGGTGTATACAACGCGATCGGCAACGTGGCCTTCTTGCTCGTATTCTTGGTCTTACTGAATGCCGCCGTGGATTCGATGGAAATGACTGCGCTTTCCACAGTCATCCAAAAGGGAGTCCTCTTCATTCCCAAGCTCATCATCATGTTCTTGATCTTGGGATTGGGATGGTTGGTCTCGGGTTGGGTGGCACTGCCGATTCAAAGAACACTTGCCAAAGAAGGCTTTCCGCGCGCCGTGCTGATTGCGCGTATGTCGAAGTTCGTCCTGCGTCTGTTCTTTGCGGCGATGGCACTCGCTCAATTGGACATCGCGCGCGAAATCGTCACCATCGGCTTCTCCATTATTTTTGGTGTGCTTGGCGTCCTGACTATCATGGTCGCCATGATGATCGGCCGCGAAACCATCCGCAAAACCGTAATCGGATCTGTTTCGAAAGAAGACAAGCACGGCACAAATCAAGACTGATCGACAATCGCCCTGAGCCGCGGTGGTAGCGTTCCTGTCCTCAGGCCGAAATCTCTCGTACTATTCTATCAAGCTGGTTGCCAAAGGCCGCCACTCACGCCCCTTCAATTATTTTGGAGGGGCGCTTCTTCTCTATATAGTATGCCTCGGATATTCAAATACCGAAATTCACTCCTCCACGACTTCCAAACCCCATCGCACTTCCGCTGCTCCACCCCTCCAATTATTAGGTGCATAGAACTCAAACCTATCCACCACAAAAGTCCTCACAATATGTGTTAGGATTGCGTTAATTCACTGGAAAGTCACACCCATCGTGTGATAATTCTCACAAATTGTTTGCACCCTCCTAACAAAATCCTCACGCATGTTGCGTAAGTTCACGCCTTGTCAAGATTCTTCCCACCCCTCACCTCAAAATACTGATTTCCAACAATGATCCATCGTCTCGCTCTGCTAAGTCTAATTGCAATGATCATCCTCACCACCCTCGGCTGCGAAAAACAGCGCGATTCCGTCGTCGTGGAAGATAGTTCATTGTCTCAGGTTACGTGGGCAGTAATGGTCTACGCCGCTGGAAACTATTCGGGCGACGTCCTTTCACAGCCCATTGAAGGAACACTCTCGCGCGCCATTAGCACCGTCCGTGTACTTGAAAGAACCGACGCGCCCCAAATTGTCGAAACGTTCGTCTGTATCAGCACGTCCGAAACGGAAGGCAACGTCGGGATTTATCGCGTAACCTACAGTGGTCGCATTCCGCAAGTACTGTTCGACGCCGAACTGATTGAAGACCTCGGGCCGGTCAGCATGGCTGATCCGTCCACGATGAACAGCTTCGCCTCTGCAGTCTTCAGCCGGGTTGCGTCCCAACACTATTTGCTTGCCTTGAGCGGTGACGGCATCGGCTGGCGCGGTGTTCTGGGCGACAACGCTCGCCCCGATGGTATGAGCCTGCTCGATCTGCACAGCTCCATCGAGAACATCGCCTCGCAATTGCCCGCCGGCAAGTTTGACATTCTCTGTCTCTATGCCCGCAACATGGGTACGATTGAAACCATCGCCCAATTGCGCGATCATGCCAGCTACATCATGGCCTCGCCGTGGCGCCTCGAGCAGCCGCACAGCCTTGTCATCAGCGAATGGTATCAAGACTTGTCGTCACAGCCGCAGTTGACTCCCGCCGAACTCGGTGCCTACATCATTGATGCCGAGCGACTGGCCCAAGATTCGTCCACGACGGACTACTTCTCAACACTTTGGGAATCGGATCGCTTTGATCAAGTCGAGTCTTCATTTGAGAATTTCGCCGCGGAGTGGTCAGCCGTCGCGCCGGATAAAGCCGCCGACATCACCAACCTTCGCAATGAAGCGACGGACGAAGAAGTCTACAACACCAATTTCATCGACCTGTTCCGCTATGCGGATATGATCGAAGCCTCGCCCGAATTCGCGGATTCGACCTTTGATGTATTGCGCACCGCATCTGGCCAGCTTAAGTCGGCTATAGATGAAGCCAGCGTCGCTCGCTTCGGCTCGACCAAGTCCCTGCGCTATGGCGGACTGAATCTCTATTTCCCCACCGGCGAAGTGGACACCGCGCTGTCCTTGAGCTACGCGAATCTCGACATCAGTCAGTCTGCTCCCAGTTGGGCGCACGTCATCGACTCATTGGCCAGCCGTGGCAACTCCAATGTCACGATTACCGGCCAAGCCTATTGGCCCGGCCGTGAGTTCCACGACTTGTACTTCATTGTCGATACCACCGTCTCCAGTCAGATCACCGCTTTGTACCAAGGCGTCCCGCAGTGGGAATATCTCAATTCCACGCATGATACGATCAGCTATTCGGTTTCTTTTGACCTCCAATCGCTCGACTCCCTGAATATCGCCCAATTCCTGCTCTACATTGATCGCGACGACAACAGCGACTACACGGCGGGCGACTCGTTGGGCTTCTGGAACAACGGTCAAGGAACTTTCTCGGCGTTCACAGTGCATCGCGGCTCTGTGGATGAAGATCGCAATATCCTCATTCGTTTCCGTCGTCCCTAAAACAACACCTCCCGTTTCACGGCCCACCACATCAACAAGTATGTTTATTCGCCTTCTTCTCGCTTGCGTCCTGTTTGCATTTGTCGCGTCGGCACAAGGTCAGGAAGTTACTCCCGGTTCAATACAGGGACTGATTGTAGACGCTGAAAACGGTGATGCCATGATTGGCGTCACCGTCATGTTGGAAGGCACCTCGCAAGGTGCTGCCACCGATCTCGATGGCAACTTCGTCATTCGCAATGTCGCCCCCGGTTCCTATACGGTCATCGCAAACTACATCGGTTACGCCAAACTGACCGTCACCGACGTCGCGGTTGCTTCAGGGAAAGCCTCGACGCTGAACCTTAAGCTCTCGCCTGAGGCGTTGCAGGCTGAAGAAGTCGTGATCGAAGCGCGCCGCATTGACAACACCGAAGCCTCGCTGCTTCAAATTCAACGCAAAGCCGCCACGGTGTCAAACGGCGTCTCCGCCGAACAAATCAAACGTTCGCCTGATTCCGATGCCGCCGATGCCGTCAAACGCGTCACCGGTATCACCGTCGTCGGAGACAAATACGTCTTCGTCCGCGGCATGGAAGAGCGTTACAATAACACTCGTCTGAACGGTGCGTCCCTCGCAAGTCCCGAACCTCTGAAGCGCGTTGTTCCCTTTGACATCATTCCCGCGGGGCTTCTGAACAACATCGTTGTGTCAAAGACCTTCACACCTGATTTGCCCGGTGACTTCTCCGGCGGTTCCGTGCAGTTGACCACCAAGGAATTCCCCGACAAACTCACTCTGTCGATCTCGCAGTCCGTCAGCCTAAACGAAAACACGACCTCCAAAGGCTTCCAAACTTACAAAGGAAGCAACACCGATTGGATCGGCTACGACGACGGCGAGCGCAAACTTCCGTCTGAGTACGACAATTCGTCGCTGACTCCCCGCGAACGTGCGCTGCTCTTCAGCGATGTCTGGGAAGGACAAGCCACCGTCGCACCCGCCAGTGGCAGCCGTTCGATTGCTTTCGGTAATCAAACGTCTTTGGGCGGCAGACCTTTCGGCTTCTTAGCCACTGTCACGCAGTCGAACTCTTTTTCCACCAAGACTGAAAAATATCAGGAATACAGCTATTCGACGTTGGAAGACGGCACCATCTTCGCCGAACCGACACAGAACTACGTCACCAACATCTACTCCAAGTCCGGTGCCGTCGGAGGCATTCTGGATCTAAACTGCAAGCCGTCTCCCAGTCATAAGTTTAGTGTGAAATCCATGTACACCCGCAGCGGTGACGATGCCGTAAGCGAATACACGGGCAGACGAACCGACGGCGATTACGTGCGCGGCCAGCGCTTGACGTGGACCGAGCGTTCGCTTGCCACGATTCAGCCTAAGGGTGAACATCAGCTTGCGGCCCTGCGCAACAGCAGAGTGGAGTGGGGGCTTTCGATTTCGAAGGGTTCTTATGACCAACCGGATCGCCGCGATTTCTACCAATTCTCGCGTGATCCGGATCTGGAACCTTTCCAGTACAACTTCAACAACGATAACGGAATTCGTCGCTACGCAAAATCCCGCGACAATATGTTGGAAGGGTCGCTCGATTGGACCATGCCTCTGAAGAGTGCGGAAGATCAATCCAAGATCAAGTTCGGCGGCATGTTTCGCACCTTGGACCGCGATTTCCCGACCCGCAAAATTACTTTCTTGAACGCCGATACATTAGGCGCGGCTGATTTGGATCGTACGCTTCCTGCAAACGTGCTATTTAATGAAGACAACATCGGCGCGCATTGGATCGCCAACGAATTGTCGGTCAATCTCGACTCCTACACCGCAGACATGAAAGTCGGTGCCGGGTACCTTATGGCCGACATGCTGCTCACCAAAAAATGGCGTGCCATCTTCGGTGCTCGTGTCGAGTCGACCGATCAGTTCTTCAAAACCGAAGCCTTCCCCGGAAGCACCGACTCAAGCTACGCCGAAGGCGGACCGTCACACACCGACCTGTTGCCCTCGCTAAACCTGACTTACTTCGTGGGCGAGAAAACCAATCTTCGTTTCGCCGCCACGCGCACTATCGCCAATCCGGACTATCTCGAATTGGTCCCCACCGAAGACCGTGACTACAATAGCGGCACGGTTAAAGTCGGTAATCCCGATCTCGACTACTCCAAAATCTTGAACATCGACCTGCGCGCAGAGCTGTATCCCTCAATCGGAGAAGCCGCCAGCGTTGGTCTCTTCTACAAGCAGATTCAAGACCCCATCGAATGGGTGTACACGACCGAATCCATTTCCGGCGGCAATCAAGTGGTGCGCAAGCCCTTTAACTTGGGTGACGCGACGTTGCTCGGTGTCGAACTCGAGTTCCGCAAATCTCTCGAGTTTGCCATGGACAAAGTTGGCGAGTGGACAAGATTCTTCTCGGTGCAGGGCAACCTGACGCTGGTTTCTTCAAGTGTCGATCTGAAAGCCCGCATTTATGATCCCGCCAATCCGACGCAAACGGGACTGACCAGCAAAGATCGTCCTTTGATGGGTCAGTCAGAGTATGTCGTGAATACGACGCTCGCATTCGATCAACCTCTCTGGGGAACGAGCATCAGACTCCTCTACAATACCTTCGGAAAGCGCATTTCCGAACTCGGTGCCAACGGTCGTTCCGACACCTACGAGCAGCCTTTCGATCGTATCGACCTCGTTCTCAACCAAAATCTGGGAGGACATTGGTCCACAAAAATTCAAGCGAAAAACCTCCTCGATTCCACGGTTGAATACACGCTTGATGACCAGCCTCTTAAATCCCATAAACTTGGACGAACGTATTCCGCGGGAGTCACGTATTCACTGTAGTACGTAGTTTTTTCACTCGTACAAGTCTAACATTTCTCTCACCCCCGGAAAACCTCCGGGGGTTATCTTTTGCCCGTTCTGAAAAGACGATTACTCACAAGACATAGTGTAACTGACCCTTGCAAAAAATTGCAAACATGAAAAGAAGGAGCTTTGATATGACGATTCGTCGCTTTTTTGCCATGCTGTGCGCAATGGTTGCCTTGTCGTCGGTTGCTTCAGCGATTGAAGCGCCCGCCGATTTGACCATCTTCGCGTCCGGTACGGACGTCACCCTGCGTTGGCAGGCTGTCGCCGGTGCTACCGAGTACAACGTGTACAAGGAAGTTCTGCCGATTGACGACATCAACGTGTTGTTCCCGTACGCCACGACCGCGGCACTGACCTACGCCGACAACTCGAACGCCGGTCTTCAATACCACTACGTGGTGACCGCCGTCGTCCCCTCCGGCGACTTGTCCGGTACCATCAATGACACCACCGGCCTCGGTTGCGAAGGCGCTTTGGTGTTTGTGACGCAGCAGGGTGATCCCAGCGTCACGGGTATGGACTATGCTGATGCCAACGGTAACTACGAGATTCTTGACCTTCCGGTCGGAACCTACGACATCTGCGTCTACAAGGAAAATCGTCCCGTTGCCATGGCCAGCGCGGCTGTTACCGATGGCGGCATCACCGATTGGGACTACCAGTGGCCCGTCTTTGCCCGCACGCACATCGCAGCCGGCACTCTGGCTCCCGGCGTCCACAACTGGACCAACAACAACGTGTACGAAATGGACGGTATCGTCCGTGTTGGACCGGGTGCGACCCTGAATATCGAAGAAGGCACCACTGTCAACGGTTCGTCCGTTATTCTGTCTGGACAGACCTTCCCGGTTCTTTCGTTCTTGAACGTTCAGGCCTCCACAACGGGTGACGGCACCGACAACGGTATCTTGAACATCAGCGGCTCCAAATATAAGCCGGTCGTCTTCACGTCCGGTCGTTTGCCCGCCGACGGCCCCCAGCAGAATGCGGACTGGGGCGGAATCATCATCGACGGCGACGCCTCGACCAACCGTGGTCGTCTGGCCACTGGCGAAGGCGGCACCGGCCCCTACGGTAACGTCACCACTGCCCACGACGGTCAAAGCAGCGGCACCATGCGCTACTTCCGTGATGACTTCGCAGGCTTCAACTTCACCGCGTCCAACCAGCTCAACGGTCTCTGTATGCAGGGTGTCGGCAGCGGCACGACCCTCGAATACTGGCAGTCCTATCAGGGCGAAGACGACGGTATCGAGTTCTTCGGTGGTACCTGCAACACGTCCTATGGTATCATCACCGACACCGGCGACGACGGCTTCGACTACACCAGTGGTTACCGTGGCCACGCGCACCACATTTGGGTGACGCAGCGCCGTAACGTGTCCGACCGTTGCATCGAAGCGGACAACCACACTACCGAGCCCGGCGAATCTGACGACTACGATGCTCTGCCGCGTTCGAACAGCCGTTTGTCCAATTTCACCTGCGTCGGCGGCAAGGGTGCTGTCCCGCAGACCTCCGGTTCGATTCTGGCCAATCCGCGCGCGGGTACCCAGTTCAACTGGTTCAACATGCTCATGACCTTGGGTCGTGGTACCGCTCTCGACGTCGACAACTCCCCGACGCACCTCGCCGCCGTCGGTGGCGCGAGCCGTATGGACTACTGCCTCTTCTGGGATAACGGTGGCGCCGCCACTGAAGTCATTGATGCCAGCACCCCTGCCGGTATCGGCGACGGCCACTTCACCGTCGAAGATGGCGAATGGGATCTTACCAACTGCGTGGCTCCCGCGGCCTACCCGGTTAACTCCACCACCATCGCAGCCCCGACCGGTTGGACGCAGGATATCGCCAGCTACCGTGGTTGCGGTTTCGTCGGCACCAACGCCACGACGATCATCGCCAACCCGATGCTGATCGACCCGGCCAACTACGACGCTCGCCCGATGGCCGGTTCGCCCGCCCTGAACAGCGCCAACGTCGCTCCGGCTGGCGTCATCACCAGCTACGGTCTGCCCTACGCTGATCACATCGGCGCCTTCGACGGCCCGAACGACGATTGGGCAGTGGGCTGGTCGCGTCAATAATCTGTCGCTAAGCAGAGTGATTAGTGCTTGACTTTGGCGGCGGACTCGAGTATCTTCGAGTCCGCCGCCTTGTATTACAAGAATTTCCTTTCGCATGAAATCTGTTTTCCTCGTTTCTATTCTGTTCCTGTTGCTCGCGGGTTGCGGAAACAAAGAAAAAAAGACCGAATCCGCTGTGCCGCCAACGGAACAATCGGAGCGTTCCAAAGAACCTCCGCTGCCCTACATGCAGCCGACCCTCAGAGATTTGGCCGCTGCCGTAGTCGAAGCCGTCGCCGATTCGAATGTTGACTTGCTGTACAACATGATGGTCACCAAAGATGAATACCGTGACTACGTCTGGGCCAATCTCGATACCGTCGAAGTTCGCGGGTTGACCGTGGACGAAGTGTGGGGCTGGAATGCCCGTGATTCTGACAAAGCTATTGGCCGCATGGTTGGTGATTATGCCCACAAGGAAATTCAGTTCACGCGACTCGATCCGCCGCGCGATATTCGTACTCGCGGAAATATCAAAGTGTATCGCGGCAACTGGATTCACGTCCAGCCGCGTGACGAGCAGGAAGAAGCCACGTGGCGTATGATCAATGTCGTGATGGAATACCAAGGTTGGTTCAAAGTCATCACCTACGACGACTAACAATATCCCGTCTCCTGCTCTTAGCGGCACCTACTTCGGTGCCCCCAGTACCCTTCGCGGCGGCACCCGCTTCGGGTGCCCCCAGTACCCTTCGCGGCGGCAGGTGTCTTCACCTGCCCCGCTGACCGGGATATTGCTCGCAACGGCACCCACTTCGGGTGCCCCCGAACCCAAACCCCTTGCCGAACACAACGTTAGCAAGGGGATTTTTGTTCATCACAGTTTCCCGAAAAAAACACTATTTTGAATCGTCAGGTAAGCGATCCAAGCCTTCCCGGAGTAGTATGGGTAGACCAACCCCCCGAAAGGCAATATCATGAACCAGATTGTAAAATCCGCATCCCTGTCTCTGCTCTTAATGTTCGCACTGGCCGTGCCCGGGATTTGTGATGAAAAAGCGGATCTCGACTCATTTCCCATGCCCGTAGGCGGTATGGTCGCCTTGATGCAGCAGGTCGTTTACCCGAAGTCGGCAAGCAAGGATGGAATCGAAGGCAAAGTCTTGATCTCAGCCGTCATCGACGTCAACGGAAAAGTAAGCAAAGCCGAAATCATGTCGGGTGTGCGCCAAGACTTGGACCAAGCTGCGCTCACTGCCGTACAAAATATCGAGTGGACTCCGGCCATGAAAAACAAACAGGCCGTGGAAGCCGCGGTGGTCGTGCCGGTCCTGTTCAAGCTGGATTCGGACAAGAAGAAATAACCGGAACGCTTAATAAAATTCTCGCACGGATCGCCTTGCTCGCAGGGCGGTCTTTTGTGCGTGGTGTCAATCTCTCGTGCAAGAAGTCATTCGCGATATCTTAGCCGGAAACAAAAACCGTTTTCGCGAAATCGTCAACACATACGGCGATAATCTCTTGCGTGTGGCCTATCATTTCGCGCGCAATTGGGATGATGCCCGCGAATTGACCCAAATTACGTTGGTCAAGTGTTTCGAAAATCTCCGCAAATACGATCAGCGGCGGCCGTTCGCACCGTGGCTCTTTAAGATTCATGTCAATGTCTGCAAATCTTTCGTCGGCAAACTCCGCCGTAGTGTTTCTTTGTCAGACAGCGATTCGACAAGCGTCACCCCGGCCGCACCGGAAACGAAAGTCGACGAAAGCGAAGTGATCCTGAGGCAAATCGCCCGTCTTCCGGTCAAACAAAAGACGGCGTTCATCCTCATCGAAATTGAAGGCATGAGCTCCACGGAGGCCGCCTTCATTATGGGCTGCAAGGACTCCACCGCGCGTGTGCATCTTGCCCGCGCCAAGGATACCTTGCGGCAAAAGCTAACTGAAATGGGAATCGGGAATGACAGCATCCTCTGAGTTCGGACAACGGCAGCGTTCGCTTGTGCCCCCGCCGGAAATTAGGTCGCAACTCGAACGGCAAGTCATGCGGGACATAGACTCACTTCCCGCAAAACATCGCCGCACTCGCCTCCTCGTTGCACTCGGCACGGGACTGCTCGGAGTCGCTCTATTTCTCGTGCTCATGCCGCATCGCAAACCTCATCCCGCAGCAAACATAGACTACATTGAATCCGTCGTAATCATGGATGATCACGTCTTCATCTGGCTCGAACCTGCCAACAACAAACAGGGAGCGGATCATGAATAGGCAAACAGCCGCAGCCGTTCTCCTTTTGCTGCTCGCGTTCTTTGCCGCAAGCTGTGCGCCTAAAAACGAGTCTCGTTGGCTTGTCGTTTCCGAGGCCGTGCACTTCGGCGTTCAGCCCGGTTCAGGCTCTCTGAATCTTCCCGTATTCGCTGGAACCTTGGGCGTCGATAATATCGTTCACGATATTTCGCAAGCGGAATACTATCACAAAAAGTTCGCCTCCGTTTACGGTGAAAAGTCCTTTCAGTTCATCGCCGATTCCACGATTGAACTCCTGCTCGACAAATCCGGACCGCTCGCCAAACCGCAATCCGTCTATGCCTATGACAGCAAGGCTGCGAAAATCGAACTGGACCTGATTGCATTCGACGGCGCCGCTGCGGTCTATTCGTTTCGCGTGAGTGACAAGGAAACCGGGCAAATTCGCAATCACCAAGTCGAAATTCCTGTCGGTCAATCGGCTTCGGTCGGGATGTTGTTCGATTCGGTGCGCAACCGCGGCTATCTCCTCGCGCTTTCCGTGCAGGCCTTGGAGATCACGGACGACCTGACTCCGAAAAATCTCGCGGAGTTTCTGCGCGAGAAAAATACGCCGCGCGGAGTGAAAAACACCTCCGGCTTCCGCGCTGCCGACCAAAAGTGGATGAATGAACTCTTCGGAAGTCGTGCCATCGATCTCACCGACAGCCTCGCAGACGATGAACTTGCCGAAGCGCAGCCGTTCGATGTTCCCCCCATGCCCGTCGGCGGGATGAGTGCCATTGCCGGAAAACTCGCTTACACCGAGTCCGCTCTGCGTGATTCCATCGAAGGCCGCGTGGTCGTTGCCGTGAAAGTGGATTCAAGCGGCGCGGTCACGTCCTGCGAAGTGGTCCGCAGTCTTCGCGCGGATCTGGACTCCGTCGTCGTCGTCGCGATGGGCGGCGTCAAGTTTACACCCGCTGTCTTCGAAGAAAAACCGGTCGCGACAACCGTAATGATCCCAATCGAATTCAAACTCAAATAGTGCAAAACAAGAATCCCCTTGCAAAAGGCCCTTGCACAATGCCATGCAAGGGCTTTTATGTTTCCGTGGCACAACAACTGCTCTAAGCTATACCCGTAAAATATAGTAGATATCCCAATTCCTGAAAAAACTTGTTTGAATAAGCCATGACACTCCGCGCGCAATTCCTAACTGTGGTTCTTCTGCTTTCCTTGGTTCAAATCGCCGGGGCGATTCCGCCCAGCCCGGAACTAAGAACCCGCCTCGACAACAATGAAGTTCAATTGCCCTACTATCTCGAACATCAAGCGGAGCTTCAAGCAAGTGGCCTGAATGAGCCCCACAGAATCCCCTATTTTGATGATTTTATCGCTCGCAATCATCTCGATGATGTCTTTAACGTGCTCGTAATCCTCATGGACTTCAGCGACAACATGTCCGCTACGTCCGCGAACTACTTTGACAATCTGCTCTTCGGTAGTTCGCAAGGCACGCTTCCGCACTATTACAATGAAGTCACTTACGGCAACCTGACCATCGTCACAATCAATATGCCCTCCGCGCTCGGGTGGAACCGTGCTCCGCAAACGTATTCTTATTATGTCAACGGTCAAAACGGCACGGGATCGTATCCCAACAACGCGCAGAAGCTCGCGGAAGACGCGATTGCGTTGGTCAATCCTGTCGTCGATTTTTCTCAATATGACAACGACGGCGACAACTATGTTGATGCACTCTTCTTGGTGCACGCCGGTTCAGGCGCCGAATACACCGGCAGCAGCAATTAAATCTGGTCGCATTCGTGGGTCACTCACACCCCGCAAGCCGTCGACGGAGTCTATGCCTATCACTACACCGTGCAGCCCGAAAAATGGGCCACTCCCGGCGACATGACCGTCGGCGTATACGCGCACGAAATGGGTCACATGGTATTTGGCTTGCCGGATCTCTATGACACCGGAAACGATTCGTATGGCGTCGGCAAATGGAGCTTGATGGCTGGCGGTTCGTGGAACGGCGCACTCGGAAGTTCTCCCGCGCATCCCGATGCGTGGTGCAAAATCAGAATGGGCGTCGTTTCGCCCACCGTAGTTTCAAACACAAGCTCCGGCGCGTCGATTCCCGCCAGCGAAGGCAATGCGACGGTGTACAAACTGACGTCCTCGACCAGCAGTCAGCAATATGTCTTAGTCGAAAACCGTCAGCAATCAGGCTACGACGCGTCGCTCCCCGGAAGCGGACTGCTGATCTACCACGTCGACGATGCCGTCGGTTCCAACAACTCTCAATGGTACCCGGGACATACGACGTCCGGCCATTACAAAGTCGCGGTTGAGCAAGCCGACGGTCTCTGGCAGCTCGAACAAAAAACGAGTCAAGGCAACAGCGGCGATCCGTGGCCCGGTAGTTCCAATCGTCGAGCCTACAACGCATCCTCGACGCCCAACAGCCTCGACTACAGCGGTTTGGATCAAGGCATCTCTGTGACGAACATCAGTAATTCCGGCGCGACGATGACGGCGGATCTCGTGGGTTCCGCTCCCGCGTCGATTACGTTGACGTCTCCAAACGGCGGCGAAACGTGGATCGAAGGCTCCACCGAAACGATCACGTGGACTTCGACCGGCCTGAACGAAAATATCAAAATAGAAATAAATCGTTCTTATCCGACAGGCTCGTGGGCCACGTTGGTCGCCAGCGCTCCCAACACAGGCTCCTACGACCGCACCGTTCCCACGGGGACATCTTCATCGGTTCGCCTGCGCATAAGCGGAACCAGTCACACGACTATTTCAGACGTTTCCAATGCCAACTTCTCAGTCAGTGCCGGTTCGATTACGGTCGTCTCTCCCAACGGCGGTGAAACGTGGGTCGAAGGAACAACCGATACCATTAAGTGGACCTCGGACGGTTTCGGCGACAACGTCAAAATAGAACTCAATCGTTCCTATCCGGCAGGCTCTTGGGTGACATTGGTCTCCAGCGCGCCCAACACCGGTTCCTATCCGCGCAACGTACCTACCGGAGTTTCAACTGCGTCGCGAATTCGCATCAGCCGTGTCACGCGCTCAGATGTGTACGACATCTCCGATGCCAATTTCACCATTACCGGCGGTACGATAACGGTAACCGAACCCAACGGCGGCGAAACGTGGGTCGAAGGAACAACCGACACGATCAAATGGACGTCGCAAAACTATTCCGGTAACGTCACCATCGAAATCAATCGCAGCTATCCGTCCGGTTCGTGGGCAGCACTCGCAACCGACGTCCCCAACAACGGCGTCTACCCTCGCAATGTCCCCACGGGAGTAACGTCCACGGCGCGCGTGCGTGTCAGAGGTGCGTCACGCGCGGATATCTACGACGTCTCCGATGCCAATTTCACCGTCAGCGGCGGCACGATCACGGTAATGAAGCCCAACGGCGGCGAAACCTGGATTGAAGGCACAACCGATACAATCAAATGGACGTCGCAAAATTACACCGGCAACGTCACGATAGAAATTAACAGAAGCTATCCAACCGGTTCGTGGGCCGCACTCGCAACCAACGTTCCCAACAACGGCGTCTATCCGCGCAACGTTCCCACCGGAGCAAGCACTGCTGTTCGCATCCGTGTTCGCGGCGCAACTCGCAGCGATATAAACGATGTCTCTGATGCCAATTTCACCGTCAGCGGCGGCACGATCACGGTAACGGAGCCCAATGGCGGTGAAACGTGGGTAGAAGGCACGACCGACACAATCAAGTGGACGTCGAGCAACTACACCGGCAACGTCACGATAGAAATTAACAGAAGCTATCCGACGGGTTCGTGGGCCGCACTCGCAACCAACGTTCCCAACAACGGCGTTTATCCGCGAAACGTGCCCACCGGAGCAAGCACTGCTGTTCGCATCCGTGTTCGTGGAGCGTCGCGCAGTGACATCAACGACGTTTCTGATGCCAATTTCACTGTCACGGCAGGATCGTTGACTTTGACCTCTCCGAACGGCGGCGAAACGTGGGTCGAAGGCACCAGAGACACCATTCGCTGGAATTCCTATTTGTATTCCGGCAACGTCACCATTGAAATCAATCGAAATTATCCCTCGGGTTCGTGGGCCGCACTCGCCACCAACGTCCCCAACAACGGCGTTTATCCGCGCAATGTCCCCACCGGAGCAAGCTCGGTCACACGTGTGCGCATCAGAGCCGCGTCCCGAAGCGATATCTACGACATTTCCGACGCCAATTTCGCCGTCGTCACGGCAAGTTCACCCGGATACTCGAGCGGTAGTATTTTCGAGACGCTTCCCAACGAGTTCGCACTCTTCCAAAACTATCCGAATCCGTTTAATGCGTCGACGACAATTCGCTTCAGCATTCCCGAAGCCGCGCAAGTAACACTGACGATCTACAACTCAGTCGGAGCAGTGGTCACGACCCTGACCGATTCCTACTTGCCCGCTGGAACCTATGAGCACCAATGGCAAGGAAATGATCATACCGGCTCCGCCGTTTCCTCCGGAGTTTACTTTGCAAGATTAATCTCAAAATCCCAAAGCGACGTCAAACGCATCGTCTACATGAAATAGACAAGCAAACTGTAGGGGCGGAAGGCTTCCGCCCGCGGCTCCCCTCGCCGGAATCTCCAGTTCGCCGAGCTGGGTTAAGCAAAGCGCAACCCGGCCGGAATTGCACGACACCGCCAGTTCGCAGAGCGGGGCCTGCGCTCAAACGCAGTGAAGCGATTTAGCGTAGCGGTTCCCCGCCGGAATCTGAAAGTTCGCCGAGCTGGGTTAAGGTCCGCCGCAACCCGGCCGGAATTGCAAATAAACCCCCTGCTATTAAACACCTTAGCAGGGGGTTCTACCATTAGAAAAATGTAATAATCCCCCCCGAACCCTTGACCACGCCTTTGATTATTCGTAAATTAACCCCGAACCGGATTATGGTTTCGCCCCCCCAACCAAGGAAATGCTCCGGAAGCTACTTCTCTCTCTCCTCATATCCACCTCCGCTTGGGCAAACTATCAGTTTGCCTCGCCCGTGGCCTCCATTGAGCCCACCGAACGCGGCGCATTCGTAACATGCGAGGACGGCGTCACGCTCGAACTCAAATTCTATACTCCCGAAATCGTTCGCGTAACCTTAGTCCGCCCGGATCATCCCGCGCCCTTGCTCACGGATGCTCTGCTGGCGGATTCTTTGATTATGACGATGGGACCGCGATTTGGAATAATGAATGTTGATAGCAAGCTAAGTGATTCTCCGCCAAAATTAGTTCTGCAACGTGACAACGAAGACGATTATTATCAAGTGGGCCTTGGTGGACTGAAAGTTACGTGCGACAAAGATTCCCTCCGCCTTCAATTCCAAAACAATAACAACGTCACCTTCCTCGCCGACGATCCCACGATGCCCTACGGCTGGGACGGCAACGAAGTCCGTACGTGGAAAACTCTCGCCCCCAACGAAAAATTCTTCGGCTTAGGCGAGAAGGGCGGAGGACTCGACCGCCGTGGCCGCGAAATTGTATTGTGGAATAGCGACACTCCCGGCTACACCGACAACTCCGATCCCCTCTATCAATCGATCCCCTTCTACATCGGAGTTCGTGATAGCATCGCCTACGGCGTCTTCTTCAACAACTCCTACAAAACAAGATTCAATTTCGGCGCCGGACAACAGCGCTATTCCTCTTTCGCAGCCGAAGACGGCCCACTCGACTATTTCGTCATCTACGGTCCCTCCATTGCGGAAGTCGTCCAGCGTTATACTTCACTCACGGGCAAGATGAATCTCCCGCCGCTCTGGTCGTTAGGTTATCAGCAGTGCCGCTGGAGCTACTATCCCGAATCCGAAGTCCGTGATCTTGCTCGCACCTTCCGCGACAAAGACATCCCCTGCGACGTCATCTATCTCGACATTCACTACATGGATGGCTACCGCGTCTTCACATGGGATTCGACGCGCTTCCCGCAGCCGAAAAAAATGCTCGATGATTTGGCCAAAGACGGTTTCAAGATCGTCCCCATCATCGACCCCGGCGTCAAAGCCGACACAAATTACTTCATGGCAAAAGTTGGTCTCGCCCAAGATCTCTTCGTAAAATATCCCGACGGCACAACTCACATTGGCGAAGTCTGGCCCGGTAAATCTTTCTTCCCCGATTTCTCCAAAACAGAAACTCGCGAGTGGTGGGGAAAACACATCGCCGATTTTCGCAAATTAGGCGTACGCGGATTTTGGAATGACATGAACGAACCCGCCTGCTGGGGCCAAGCCTTCCCATTAGAGACAATCTTCGACGACAATGGCCAAAACTCGTCGCACAAAAAGATGCACAACCTCTACGCGCTGAAAATGGCCCAAGCGACCTACGAAGGATTGTTGAAAGCCTATCCCAACGAACGCCCGTTTATTCTAACTCGCGCAGGCTTCGCAGGACAACAGCGCTACTCCGCATCATGGACCGGCGACAACTTAGCCACCGAAGATCACTTGGAACTCGGCATTCGCATGATGTTAGGCATGGGCTTGAGCGGTCAACCCTTCGTCGGCATGGATATCGGCGGCTTCATGGGCACACCGTCACCCGAATTGTATGCGCGTTGGATAGAAGTTGGCGCAATTTCTCCCTTCTGCCGCACGCACACGCACTACGGTTCCCCCGATCAAGAACCCTGGTCCTTCGGTGAAAACGTCGAAGACATCAGCCGCAAGTTCCTGAACTTCCGCTACGAATTGCTCCCGTATCTCTACACACTCTTCTACGAGTCGAGCAAATCCGGCGAACCCATCTGGCGCCCGTTGTTCTACGAATTTCAAGATGACCCCAAGTGCTACGACTGGGGCTACCAACAACAATTCATGTTAGGCCGCGACATCTTAGTCGCTCCCGTAACACGAGTAGGTCAATACACCAAAAAAGTCTACCTCCCCGAAGGCCGCTGGTTAGATTGGAACACTGAAAAAGTCTACGAAGGCCCCCAAGAAATCATCGTCGATGCGCACTTAGACTGGCTCCCCATGTTCCTCCGCGAAGGCTCAATCATAGTCCGCCGCGACGCGCAAGAATACACAGACGAAAGACCCATCCGTGAGTTACATTTCGATGTCTTTCAAGATTCACACTCTAACTCACAAAAAAGAGCGGAATTCTCATTGTATGAAGACGATGGCATTTCATTTGACTACAAGAATAACTCTGCAAACCAAGTAACATACTCATTCGAGAACAACGGTACGCAAATGACCTTTAGTAAAGACAGCAAAGGTCCCTTGCCGCCAACGCGCAGAAACGTACTGCTTACGATTCACGATGTATCCCCAGCAAGTTATTATCTGGTCCTGAATGGCGGGCCAATCGTTCCAACCGCTAATCAGCTAAATTATGACAAGGATGCAAGAACGTTGACCATCGAGATTGGAACCGATAACTTCACAACTCTCGCAATACGAAGGTAAGTAGCGGCGCACCCGCTGTTGGCACCTTCAATTGTAGCGCGCAGCTCGCTGCGCAAAATCCCCCAAAGCGCACCGTGAATGTTACATAAATTGTCATCCTGAAGCCGCCGCGGCTGAAGGATCTATGAGTAAGCCGCGACAACTGAGTGCTCTAACCACCAACGTAAAACAAATCAACTACCCAAAGTGAAAATAGAAAACTGAGGAAGCCCGTTTTCCTCTTTCCTCTTTCCTCTTTCAAACTTTTCCGCCATGAACCTCTCCGCCTTAGACCTCATCATCATCGTCGCCTATTTCGCGGCGGTGTTTGCAGTCGGCATCTACTTCGCGCGTCGCCGCAAGAGTGATGCAGCAGGTTATTTCCTCGCGGGCCGCAATGTCGGTTGGTTCGCAATCGGCGCGTCCCTGTTCGCAACAAATATCTCGAGCGAACACTTCGTAGGACTCGCAGGCTCCGGCGCCGCCGGAGGTCTCGCCGTTGGACACTTCGAGTGGCTCGCCTGTTTGATTGTGCTCTTGCTCGGTTGGGTCTTCGCGCCGTTTTATTTAAGATCTCAAGTCTACACGATGCCCGAATTTCTCGAGCGTCGTTACGATGCAAAATCGCGCTGGTACCTGACCGCCGTAAGTATCGTCGCTTACGTCTTGACCAAAGTTTCCGTCACTCTCTTCGCGGGTGCTTTGCTACTGCACGAGCTGTTAGGCTGGGACGCTTACACATCAGCTATTGCATTAGTCGTCACCACAGGCATCTACACCGTAATCGGCGGATTGACAGCAGTCATCTACACGGAGTTGTTGCAAGCAGTCATCCTCGTACTCGGTGCACTCGCGTTGACATTCTTAGGTCTGCACGAAGTCGGCGGTTGGGGAGAATTGGTCGCCAAAACTCCGCCCGAATTCTGGAGCATGTTCAAGGCGATGAGTGATCCCGATTTCCCGTGGACCGGAATCGTCTTCGGCGCGCCGATCTTAGGCATCTGGTATTGGTGCACGGATCAATACATCGTCCAAAGAGTCTTGAGTGCGCGCGGCATCGAGCAAGCGAGAAGCGGAGCGATCTTCGCAGGCTACTTGAAAATCTTGCCCGTCTTCATTCTCGTTTTGCCCGGCATGATCGCGTATGTCTTGTATCCCGATGCCACCGGCAACGGAGCCTACCCCGCATTGGTTTCGCGATTGCTTCCCGTCGGTCTAAAAGGCATAGTCGTCGCAAGTTTGCTCGCGGCCCTGATGTCGTCGCTGGCCAGTTGCTTCAATAGTTCATCGACGCTCTTCACCTTCGACGTCTACAAAAAGCTAAAACCCGACGCCGACGAAAAAACTCTCGTCAGAGTCGGCAGAATCGCCACAGCAGTAGTGGTTGGCTTAGGCATCCTGTGGGTGCCGTTCATCAACGTCGTGTCTTCTCAACTCTACGTCTACCTGCAAAGTGTCCAAGCCTACATCAGTCCTCCCATCGCCGCGGTATTCTTGTTCGGCTTGCTGTGGTCACGAGCCAACGGTCAAGGTTCACTCGCGGCACTGCTGACGGGATTGGTGTTTGGTGCGACCAGGCTGATCGGCGAAATCGTGAACAAAACCTCGCCGCTCGATCCCGGTCTGTTCCGCAGCATGATTGAAATGAACTTTCTCCATTTTGCAACGATGTTGTTCGTCATCTGTTCGCTGGTCTTGGTAGCAGTGAGCATGGCCACACCTCCTCCGGCCGCCGCATCACTGAACGGCCTCACGTTCAAATACACAGACAAAGCCATCAGATTACCCGCAGACCCCGCAGCCCACAAACGCAACGTAGCGCTGTCCATTCTGCTAATCTCAATCGTCCTAATTCTCTGGGGCCTGTTCTTCTGATTCAGGTCTCTCCCCAAAATCCGCGTAGCAGTTTTGGGGGATTAAGGGGGCTTCTGAACTCCGGTCTCCCCCCGCGCTGCGCGGGGGGATTAAGGGGGGTCTTTCAAGCCAATACGAAAACTCCATGCGCATTGTCATCCTGAACGTAGTGAAGGATCTTGTAGCAAACTACACCAACCCAAAGCGCAAAGCGAAAACGCATAACACGGTTCCCCGCCGGAATCCGAACTTCCCGCCGAGCTGGGTTAAGCAAAGCGCAACCCGGCCGGAACTGTAATTCATAAATTTCTCCGCAACACGATGAACAAACTAAGCACGATACTGCTAATCCTCTTCGCCAGCACACTGGGACCAGCGTCCACGCTGGGCGCACCCGTCCACACCACCTACCTCTGGCATCTCGAGCAGCCCATTTACTGGCCCGATCAATCTCCCTACGGCAACGGCTACGAAACCGCGATGGAATCGATCTGGCAGCGCAACAACGGCGCACCGCATCCCGAAAACGACGTCTCTGGAATCTTCACAGTCGCCGATCGCGTTGCCGCCTATCAAGATCGTCCCAAAAATTCCGTCGCCTCCATGTCCGGCGTAGATGCCGGCGCACAAGTCACCTACTCCGGCGGCTTGATTCGAGATGTCGCAAGCCTCGCGTCGCAAAACTACGGCGGCTACTCGTCCGCGTGGAATTCCTATTTCCAAACGGCGCGCAACTGGACCACCAGCGGCGGACGTCCGCGTCTCGAACTGACGATCATTTCTTATCATCACAGTTTTTCACCGCTGATTGACAAAGAAGTCTTGAAAAAAGACATCCAAATCTATCAGAGTGTTTATGGTTCGATTTGGGGCAACACCCCCGCGCAAACCGTCGGCTATTTTCCACCTGAAATTGCCTTCTCCGAACGCATCATTCCCGTCTTGCGTGACTGCGGCCTGCAGTGGACCTTCATCGCATCCACACATCTCTCGCGCGCTTGCGAAAACTTTCCCTTGACTTTAGGCACAGGTGGTGAAAATTGCAACCCACCGAATTTAGCCGATCAAATAAATCCCGCGCAAACCAACTGGCGCACGCAATCCATTTCGCGCGGCTGTTCACCCACGGACGCGGTTCCTTTCGGCTTTCAACCTCATCGCGCGATCTACGTCGATGCGCAAACCGGAATCGCCGACACGATCATCGTCGTTCCCGTCGCCATGGCGATGAGCTGGCAAGACGGCTATCAAACCTATTCGCCCGACGATATCGATCAAATCGCGTCATGGAATGATCCCAATAAACCGATGTTGATCACGCTTGGTCACGACGGCGACAACGCCTTCGGCGGCGGCTATTCATACTACATGGAAAGCGTCCCCGGTTTCACCAGCCAAGCGGTTACGCGCGGCTACGAACCCACAACCGTTCCCGAATACTTAGCCGATCACCCACCCGCTCAAAACGACATCGTTCACGTCGAAGACGGCGCGTGGATCAATGCCGACGGCGATTTCGGCGATCCCGATTTTCCCAATTGGATGTGGCCGCCGCACACGATCACCGGACAAATCGACATTGACAACGGCTGGGCTATCGACGCGCACAACTGGGCCGTCATCACCGCCGCGACAAATTACGTCCTAACCGCTGAACACGTCGCCGGTCCGTCCTACACTCCCGCAATTCAAAATCCGCGCACGAGTGCGCCAACGCAGCTCGATCTCGCCTGGCACTTTCTGCTCGGATCATTGAATTCCGGCTACATGTACTACGGCACGAGTCTAGATCTCGAGCAAAAACCCGTCGTCGCCTGCAACGAAGCTATCAGTCACGCAACGTCTGTCATCGGTCAATCCACGGATCAAACTCCGCCCACAATTTGGCAACTCCAGCAGTGGCCGCACAATCCCGGCAGCATCGGCTTCGGCCCGTTGCACGGCTATCAGCAAATTCAAAACCCGCGCGATTTCCGCGTCTGGACATTCGCCTACGACGTAAACGGCATCGCCGCCTGCTCGCTCTACTATCGCCTCGACAATGACGGAACAAACCCATTATCATCATTCCAAAATGAAACCATCGTCGGCGGCTCCGAAGTAACTTCATGGCGCGCCCGCGCAATGACCGGCCGTGTATTTCCCATCGGCAATCCCTACGGCTACGGTGACGTCAGTTTTGACGAACTCCCCACGGCAATTTCCAATCAATACGTCTATCATCTGACCGATGGCGAAGTCGTAGACAGCGGCGGCGTGCTGCTCGACTACTACGTCAAAGCATGGGACAACGGCGGCAATATTCAAAGTTCCGATGTCTATCACACCTACGTTGGCACAGGACAAGGCAGCGGAGGTGGCGGAGACAGAGTATCATGGACACCCGAGAATCCCCAAGGCGGTGATCAATTGACGATCTACTACGACTTGACTCTCGGCACTCTTCCCCAAAACACCAACCCCGTCAAAATCCACATCGGTCATTCCGGTTGGCAAAATGTTTTGTCACCCGACCCGAACATGACCTACGATCCCGACTCCGCCAAGTGGCGTTCCACATATTCGATTCCAACTCAAGCCACCTTCGTCGATTTCGTTTTCACCGACGGCGCGGGCAACTGGGATAACAACAGCGGCGGCGATTGGCACGTGCCCGTCACGCCAACAGGTTCTCCCGGCTTCGTCATGGACGGCGTGCTCGATGACAACACAGTCGAACTCGGATCAAGCGGCGCGATACATCTCTGGGCTGGATTCGACGGCGCAAATCTCTACGTCGCCACCGAAAACGCGCAAGGCACCGGCAACGACCGCTTCATCTTTATCTCTGAAATTCCCGGCGCCATGACCGCCGCTCCGTGGCTAAAGAACGGCCAAGTCGCACTCTGGAATGCATACATCGGCAACGAAGCCGACAACGGGTGGCGCGGCTGGTTCGACAACTCGGGCTCCGCGTCCGTTTCACCAAGCGGCCTAACCGAAGGCACGCTCAACATCGCGGAAGAATTCGGCGCACTTCCAGAATCTCTCTACGTTTGTCTTGGAGTCTACCAAACTCCGACAAGCGGAACTCTGCAGTCACAAATTCCCGCGGCAATAGTTTCCAACGGTAACATTGAATCGAGCGAATGGCAAGTCCTGCACCTGAAACCGCGCAACCTAACCATCAGCACCGACGGCACAAACATCACTTTGCGTTGGCATGGCAGCGCGCTCGCGCAAAGTTACAGAGTCTGGCGCGCCTACGGCGTCGGTGAGATTCCAACATTGGTCACCACGACAACGAGCACAACATTCACCGAACCCGCAACAAACTCCCAAGCCATCTACTACGTAGAAATCCAATTCTGATTCAGGTCTCCCCCCAAAATCTGCGTAGCAGTTTTGGGGGGACTAAGGGGGGCTTCTGGTCTTCCGAGTTCATACCTCTTACCTCAAACCTCTTACCTGTTCTGACTTCTGACTTCAAACGTTTGACTTTTCTTCGCGCCTTGTCATCCTGCATGTCCCTATAGGGAAACATAGTGAAGGAATCAAGCATCAAACCGAACCAACTCAAGAGTTCCGCGCAAGCGTCAACCAGTCCAGCGGCATGCTGGTCGCCGAGCGGGGATTAAGCGCGTCAGCGCGGCCTGTCCCGTAGGGATTCCCCGCCGGAATCCGTTTCACGCAGCGGCACCCGCCGCTGGTGCCCGCATCAACCCGTCATTTTCCCGCGGCGGCATCCGCTGCGGATGCCCCATACTTGATTTTCTCTTCCACCGCAATCTGGAATTTGTAAATTGGAATTTTCCTCTCCCATGCTAAAATTCATCACGCTAACGATATTCGTAATGCTCGCCGTCGTCGCGTGCAAAGCATCTTCCGACGAAGACGTCACCACTCCGCTCGACATGACGCCGCCCGAGTGGTCGCGCAACGCCGTCATCTACGAAGTCAACGTGCGTCAGTTCACGACCGCAGGCACCTTCGCAGCCTTCGCCGAGCATCTCCCCCGTTTGCAGGAACTCGGCGTGAACATTCTATGGTTTATGCCCATCAATCCCATCGGCGTCGAAAATCGCAAAGGCTCGCTCGGCAGTTATTACTCAGTCAAAGACTACCGCGCAATAAATCCCGAGTTCGGCACGATGGACGAGTGGAAAAACCTCGTCACTCAGTGTCACGACATGGGCTTCAAGGTTATCATTGATTGGGTTGCCAATCACACGTCGTGGGACAATCCATTGACCGTCGATCATCCCGACTGGTACGCGCACGACAATGACGGGAGTTTTGTGCCCCCCGTTCCCGACTGGACGGACGTGATTCAACTGAACTACGACAACGACGATCTCCGCGCGTGGATGACTGAGTCGATGCAGTTCTGGGTCGAGGAAACCAACATCGACGGCTTCCGTTGCGACGTCGCGGGCATGGTGCCGCTGAGTTTCTGGGAGCAAGCCGCACGCGAGCTCTTGCCGATGAAATCGCTCTTCTTGTTAATGGAAAACGAATCCGCCGAATATCACGCCGCCTTCCACGCGGGCTACGGCTGGGAACTCTTCCACAAATCCATCAACGTCGCCGCAGGCGAGCGCGCCGTCGCCGATTTGCTGACCTATTTCTCGACGCACAAGCAAAACTATCCGCCAGACTCGTATGCGATGTATTTCACCAGCAATCACGACGAGAACAGTTGGAACGGCACCGAGTTCGAACACTTTCATAGCGCGGCCCTTCCTTTCGCCGCGATGATCATGACCGCGCCCGGCATTCCGCTGATCTACAACGGCCAAGAATCCGGTTTCAATCGCCGCTTGTTGTTCTTCGAAAAAGATTCCATCGATTGGGCTGACAATCAATACACCGATTTTTATGAAAAACTAACTGCTCTAAAACACAGAAACCCCGCTCTCCGTAATGGAGAACAGGGTGCAGATTTGGTTCCCGTGAATTTCACAGGCGATGAAACGGCGTTGTGCTACAAAAGAGAACGCGACAACAGCAGAGTTGTGGTCATAGTCAACACAAGCCAAACCGGCCTGAACATCACGCTAAACGATCCCAGCGTCGTCGGAACATATCAAGATGTTTTGGAAGAAACAGCCACAACTCTAACCGGCACGGACCACATCACACTACCCGCAGGCGCAGCCAAAGTCTTAGAGCTGCAGTAGTATTCCGATTTCCCCCCGCGCCGCGCGGGGAGATTAAGGGGGGTCTTGAAGAGCAATTCACATCCTGTAGGGGTGGATGGCAATCCACCCGTTTCTGAATTTCCCCCCGGTCTTCCGGGGGGATTAAGGGGGGTAAACGTAAGACGCAATTATGTAGTTCCGCTGCAAATCTACACAAGCTCGAGCCTCTCGGCTCGACACAAAAAGCCGAGGCAATCACCTCGGCTTTTCCGCTCTCCCCCCAAAATCTGCGTAGCAGTTTTGGGGGGATTAAGGGGGGCTTCTGAAACACACAGAAAACAAAACACCTGTCATCCCGTAGGGACCTACTAAAAGGACGCAACCACCCCAAGCGCAACCCGAGAATTCCCCACGCTTTGTCATCCTGCCTGTCCCTGTAGGGAAAGCCTCCGCGGCTGAAGGATCTCTCAGGTCTCCCCCCATTTCTGCTCGGAGAAATGGGGGGATTAAGGGGGGCTTCTGAAAAAAACCAAATCGAAAATCCCAAATCGAAACTCTGACTTCCGTCATCCTCTGTAAGGACCTACTAAAAGGCCGCCACCATCTCAAGCGCAACCCGAGAACATCTCCGCCTTCTGTCATCCTCTGTAAGGATCCACCGAAGCAAACCACTAACGTTAGTCACAACCCGAGAACCCAAACGCCTTGTCATCCCGTAGGGATCTTGTAAAACGTGGCCACCACCCAAAGCGCAACCCGAGCCCCCCAAGCCGCCCATTTCATCCCCTACTTCAGCAGCACCACTTTCCGAAGCGCCACCCGATCTCCTGCCGACGCCCGCGCAAAATAGATCCCACTCGCAAGCCCAGCAGGAGCCGTATAAGAAATCGCAGAACCCGCTACCCTCCCCCGATAAATCACATCCACCTCTCGCCCCAACAAATCATACAACACCACGTTTACATCAGAATGCAGCGGCGCGTCGAGAGAAATACGAAGTGTTGAGTTGAAGGGATTGGGGAAAACGGAAAGAGATAAATTGTGTGGCAACAGTGTCGGCTCCCGTACCGGCAAACCAAAGTTCCGGTCGCCCGCAACGACGATGATTCTGCCGCGCTCTTCGAGACCATGATACGCCGAGAAAAACCAGTCGTCGATCCCGTCCCCGTTAAAATCTCCCGCTTCACCGATCCGGTACGGATAGTTCATCCCGTCCAACGGGCCATCCAACACCCACGCCGGCGACTCCGGCAACGGATCCCCACCTAACCAAACCTCGATGTGGTCATTGGGGGGAGTTAAGTAGTGTTCGTAATGCGCGACATCGTCATACCCATCCCCATTGATGTCCCCTAACGGCGTCACGTACTTGGGCACATTATTGTTCGGCCAATGTAACTCGACGTCATCAACAAGATCCATGTCCGGTCCACCCCAGTAGATGTATTTCCGTGCGCCCTCGGCAAATGAGGTCGCACGAGATATGATGTCATCGTATCCGTCCCCGTTTATGTCGCCCACTATCCGGTGGTAATATTCAAACGTATTCCCTGCTGCCGATGGGCGAACACGGATCAATGCCGGCAGCGAATCTGCCAACGGAGAGCCCAAATAGAGTTCCGCGCGAACGTATCCACTATCTCCGAGCAGGATGACTCGTCCAAAGTCCGAGTAACCGTCGCCATTCACGTCGCCAAATCCCATGTGACTGGAATTGAAATCAAAGTGTGACCACAGCGCATCATCAGATCCCGGAATTTCACCCAAGTAAAAGTTGAACATTCCTTCGTTCAACGGTCGTTTCGTGTAATCATCCCGACCATCCCCATTGTAGTCGCCCACGTTGGTAAGATAGTGAAGATCGGAAAGTGCTCCAATCCAGTCAGGAATCGTATCAAATACCCCTGGGCCACCTAAGAATAACGCCGAACGCCAACCTGCCCCAGCAGACTGCAGGTAAAGGCTAAGGAGAATATCTTGATGGCCGTCGCCGTTCACGTCACCAGCAGGGACCGTAAAGCCCGCATCGAATGCACCATCTGACCAACCATATCTGTCATTCGTCGTGTCGTATCGCCCAAATTCGATGAAACTGGCATTACCCAGATTGTTGCCCTAATACAGCCGGATATCCAAAGAGTTCACGGAACTTTCCGACCCGACGATGACATCGTCGAACCCATCTCCGTTTTGATCACCAACAGATTGAAAGCAACTAAACCCCAAATACTGTCCCACCTCCCCCGTCACATCCAACAAATACGTCGGTTCGTACGGCTGGGCATACAGCAGGCCCCCCAACAACAAAACCGCGAACCCCACCCGCTTCAAGATTCTGAATGCAGAGAGAATTCGCGTCATGATCAAGGCCTCCGAGCTAAGTTTAGCCGTGCATGGCAGAAATTTACGCTCGCAAAACTGAAAAGTCAACTTGCCCAGACTTTCTCTGGTCTTCCTCCAAGATCTGCGTAGCAGTTTTGGGGGGATTAAGGGGGGCATTCTGACTTCATACTTCTACTCGCCGAGCGGGGCCTGCACTCGAACGCAGTGAAGTGATTTAGCGCGTCAGCGCGGCCTGTCCCGTAGGGATTCCCCGCCGGAATCTGAACTCCGCCTTCATATTTCATACTTCATATTTCATATTTTCCGCATTTTCTATTTCCCCGTTACTACTTCCCTGCCTCCGGCAGGGGCTTCTTGCCGATCACTCCAAGCGCGACGGCCAGAGGCCGACGGTAGTACAACAGGAGAACGCAGGCCAAGCCCGCCACTACACATCATCTCGCCGAGCGGGGCCTGCACTCGAACGCAGTGAAGTGATTTAGCGCGTCAGCGCGCCCTGTCCCGTAGGGATTCCCCGCCGGAATCTGAACTCCGCCTTCATATTTCATACTTCATATTTCATATTTTCCGCATTTCTATTTTCTATTTTCTATTTTTCTTCCCCCCTATCCTTCATCCTTAAGAAAAAACGCGGCGACCAAAAAAGGCCGCCGCGTCAGCGTATCGTTCCCCACTTGTCAAGTGGGCGCTTGTTATTCAGCCGGACGATTCAGTTCCAGCTCGACCGTAATATTCACATCTTGGCCGACAACCAAACCACCCGAGTCGAGCTTCGTGTCCCAAGCAACACCGTAATCAAAACGGTTAATCGTCGTCGTCGCCGTGCCGCCTGTGTTGAACGTACCCCACGGAGACTTCACTTCCTGATTGAACCCTTCTACGTCAAACGTCACTTCCTTCGTAACGCCGCGAATCGTCAAATCACCCGTCAGCATCGCTTTGCCTTCACCCGTTTGCTCGGCTTTCTTTGAGACAAACGTCATCGTCGGAAAGTGCTCGACATCAAAAAAGTCTCCCGTCTTCAAATGTCCGTCGCGCTTCTCGTTGTCCGTATTTACCGAAGCCATCTGCACCGTGAAGTTCGTGCTGATCGTTGACAAATCCTTCGGATCAAAACTCACCGTGCCGTCAAAATCCTCGAACTTGCCATGCACGGTGGATACCAGCATGTGCTTCGTCGAAAAATTAATCGACGAGTGCGCCTTGTCGATATTCCAATCCGCCGCAAACGCCGTCGATCCCGCAACCACCAATGCCAAGACCAGCAATTGAATCATCTTCATCTGTGTAATACTCCCTAATTCTGAGTTTCTGTTGTGATGTGTTTCTATCGTCTATGCAAACAAAATTCTTCTGATTTCCCCCCGGTCTTCCGGGGGGATTAAGGGGGGTCAATCGTCCAGGAAAATCGAGAACTTCCAGCGTTTTGTCATCCTGTAAGGATCTTGTCAAAGGACGCAACTCACTCAAGCGCAACCCAAAACCCAAGCCACCGCGAAGCATCCTTCATCCTTCATCCTTTAAATCGGCTCAGCCGCCTTCTGCCCCACCTGTTTCAAATACTCCGCCATCTTCTCCAATTCAAACGGCGACAACACCACCAAAGAATCCGTAATCACCGGCACAATCTCCGGAAAAACCTTTTGAATGTACTCGTCTCCGGCTTTCGTCAACCGCACCCACACAAACCGTCGGTCCTCCGTGCTCCGCTCTCTCTGGATCAGCCCCCGCTTCTCAAGATTGTCCACCACCAACGTGATGTTCCCGGAGCTCTTCAGCAGCTTGTGTCCTAAGTCGTTCTGGTGAAGTTCGCCCAAATGCATCAGGGCTTCCAGCACACCAAACTGACTAATCGTCAGATTGTGCGGAGCCAGTGCCTTAGACACACGGCTCGTCACCGAATCTGCCGCGCGCATCAACTTAATGTAGGCATCCAGTGCACGTACTTCAGACGCGCTGCCCTTGTGTTTGGTTCCCATTTTGTGCCGATATTAATTAACTTAATACCAAAATACTGATTATTTATCTATTTTGCAAATGGTATGTAGCTTAGTATTTTCAAGGAGATAAGAGTATATCATTTCAACGCGTGTTCTCGCATGGGTCACCAAAACAAAAACGGAGAGGTTCTTACCTCTCCGTTTCCATAATTTTACTTCAATGTCGAGCTAAAGTAGAATCCCCTCGTCCACCTCGCTCAACCGGGCTCTTCCGCACAAAGCCATCGCGATTTTCATCTCCGTCAAAAGCAAACTCACAGCTTTTTCGATTCCCGCGGCTCCCTGAACTGCAAGTCCCCAAACATACGGCCGGCCGACCATCACCGCACTCGCTCCCAAAGCCATCGCCTTCAGAATGTCCGTTCCGCGACGAATTCCTCCGTCGAACAAAACCGGAATTTCTCCGTCAATCCGATCCACGATGTCCGGCAGCATTTCAATCGTCGGCGGCACCGTGTCCAGATTTCGCGCGCCGTGATTGCTGACAATCACTCCTTGCGCGCCGGATTGAATCGCAATATCCGCGTCGTCAGGATGTAGAATTCCTTTCAAAACCACGGGAACAGTCGCGGTTTGGACAATCCACTCGATATCTTTCCACGAGAGTTTCGGATCGCAGAGCGGATAGTAAATTCCCTGCAAATCCGTGTCATGTCCGATAATTTGAAATTCTTTCGGCAAACCTTCCAACATCGCGCGATTCAGTCCGTCAGGAAGATGAAATCCCGCGCGAGCTTCGCGGACGCGGTTGCCGAGCACCGGAGTATCGACCGTCACAACAATCGCTTTGGCTCCGGCGGCTTCGACTCGTTCGATGATATTTTTCGTGTAGCCGCGATCACGCTGCACATAGAGCTGATACCAGAGTCTTGTCTGAGGCGACGATTGCGCGATCTCTTCGATCGACGTGTTCGTCATCGTACTCACGCAGTAAACTGATTCGGCGAGCGCGGCGCCTTTTGCACTTTCAATCTCGCCGTTCTTGTGAAACAGTTTGTGATAGGCCACGGGCGCAAGCATCACCGGATGCGGCAGCCGTTCGCCGAACAGTTCGACGGACGTGTCGAGTTCGGACACGTCATTCAAAACTCGCGGCAAAAACTGAATGCGGTCGAACGCTGTGATATTCCACTTCAAAGTGAGTTCATCACCCGCCGCGCTGCCGAGGTATTCCCACGCCATCGTGGTCAAAACCTCTTTAGCCCGCAATTCAAAATCGGAAATTCTCAGGATGTTGTTCATGTCCTAAGATAGAGAGATTTCCGTTGAGATGAAACCGGAATTTTGCGCGTGCCGGGGCACCTGCGGCAGGTGCCGCCGCGATGCTTACTCGTCGGGATTGTCTTTGTGTGAAGTCTTGGCTGCTTTGCCGTCATCCCTGATTGCTCATCAGGCGATTGTTCTGTTCCGAGAGCTGCTCTGAGTCAGATGGGAACACAGGAAGAGTTTCACGCGCGGAGTGTTCCGGCGAGGGTTTGGTTCGGGTTGGAACCCTATCGTCTGTACAGTGGATCGTCTTCGCCCGGTCTGGGCTACTAGAACTTGCCAGTGCGACAATTTTCTGTGCTGATTGGCCGCAGCCCCGCCTGTTCCTTCCTGTGCACAAGGAGGGTCGAATTGGTGCTTTGGTTGGTTAGCTGTGTCTAATATACAACATTATTTGCATGATGTCAAGAGGATTTTGTATTTTGTTGGAATTAGTAAACGTTTGTTCAAGATGAGGTTGGGTGGGGTGATGGGGAACGGAGGAGGCAACCGAGATTTAGGTCGAATTCGGGAGGAGTCTTGCCAACGCAATGCAACTCTTATTAATTTGCGTAGCGAGCATGCGCTTGACATTGGTGGGATAAGTTCTAAATTTATGTATCATAGAAGTTTGAACATCCTAGAATTGTGTGTTAGCTGCACATCTTGTTTCTTTCAACCTCCCTGTACAAAACAACTCGAGTAAAACCAACCTCATATCGTGAAAATGAAGAAGTTTGCATATGAGGACTTAAGTCCCGAGCAATTCGAAGAACTCATAGTTTCAATCTGTCAGTTTCTACTGGGAACCAGCGTGCAGGGATTTTGTAAAGGCCCTGACGGTGGAAGAGATGCAAAATTCACAGGAACAGCAAATGAAATTCCAAGTAAAATGGCCCCGTGGATAGGAACTACAATCGTACAAGCAAAGCACACTAATTCACCCGTAGCTACATTCTCGGACAGTGAATTTTCGAGTGAAGCGAGCAAAGATTCTGTCGTTTCAAAAGAAATCCCACGAATAAAAGCGCTCAAAGACACAGGCGAACTTAATCACTACATTCTTTTTGCGAATCGAAGATTGTCCGGAAATGCAGACAAAAAGATCAAGGCTCGCATTTCAACGGAATGTGGTGTACCAATTGGCTCAATTCTTCTTTTCGGAGCACATCAAATCGATTTGTTCTTGAAACGATTTCCTGCTGCAGCGGAGCTGGCGGATTTCAATCCTCTGGATTCGCCGCTTAATGTTGGACCAGATGAACTAGCAGAGATAATCGAAGCAATAAGTGTACATATCCCAAACGCGAGCACAGTTTTAACCGACCCTCCGACAGACCGTGTATCGTATGAGGAAAAGAACAAAATCAATAACCTTTCTCCCGAATACGCCTCACACTTTCTTAAACGCTATCTAAAAGAAACACAAGTAGTGAAGGAGTTTCTTGCAAATCCTGAGAACACACAATTACTTGAAAAGTACTTGACAACTGTGGATGAGTTTCAAAGGAATATTATTCCGAAACGCAAGGACTACAATTCGTTTGACGAACTATTGAACTACCTTTTCAACTTTCTTTTTGCTCGTGACCCAGTACTGAACGCAAACAAACGAGAAACCAAGTTGCTTGTGTTTTACATGTACTGGAACTGCGACTTAGGTAGAAATCCAGATGATCCGACCGACTAAACACTCACATCCCGATCAAACTGTAGTACACGTTGCTACGCTATTATTGGGCGAACTCATTTCGAGCCGTTCAAAATCCTTTGATTCCTTGCGTGACAATGTAAAAAAGAAAGTGAAAGGCGGTGCAACATTGTTTCTCCCAGCATTGAACCTTCTTTTCTTGCTTGGCCTAGTTGAGTATCGCTCAAAAACGGACAGCTTTGAGTACATGGAGAACCAATGAAGCTATCTTCCATATATTCCAACTATCCGGATGAGTTCTCTACTGTGAAGTTTGAACCCGGACTGAATGTCATTTTGGGCGAGATTCGTTTTCCACAGAACATTGAGAAGGACTCGCACAATCTGGGGAAGTCAATTTTGGGGAAAATCATCGATTTTTGCCTTCTTTCAAAATCAACCAAGGAGCATTTTCTTCAGAAGCGGATAGCTGTATTCTCGAAGTTTGAATTTCTCCTTGAAATTGAGCTTCGGAAGAATGACTTTCTGACCATTAAGCGTGGAGTCTCTGACCCTAACAGAATTTCAATCAAGTACCATGACACCCGTTGGCAAGATTTCTCGAAACTTGAAGATGACGAATGGAGTCATTCCCTTCTTCCGTTTGACAAAGCAAAAGACATAGTCGACGGAAAACTCGATTTACACGGCTTGCGACCTTGGAGTTTTCGAAAGATCGTCCCCTTTTTAATTCGCTCACAAGACGACTACGACCAGATTTTTCAAGTCAAGAAGTTTGCTGGGCCTCATTCAGATTGGAAGCCCTTCATTGCTCATATACTTGGTTTCCCCTATGAAAATGTTGTCGAATTGTATAGTACAGAAGACGAAAAAGAAGCAAAGTCACAAGAAGAGTCGACGATTAGAAAGGAAGTTGGAGGTACTGTTGAAGATATCAGCAAGATTGACGGCACACTCCTTGTGAAACGTAGCGCATTTGATCGGAAGCGTATTCAACTCGATGAGTTTGATTTCAGAAAGTTTGATCAAGAGAAGATAAAACTTGTCGCCGAGCAACTTGACTCACAAATCGCTCAACTGAATTCTGAGCGCTATTCATTGAACGCTGCAAGACGGCGTGTCAAAGAAGTCCTAACAGATGAAACCATATTGTTTGATCCAAAAAGGGCCGAGAGTTTGTTCGCAGAGGCGAATGTACTGTTCCCAGATCAGCTAAAGAAGGACTTTGTACAATTACTAGAGTTCAATCGAAAGATCACAGAAGAGCGAAGAAAGTACCTTAATGATGAACTTGCGGAGATAGAAGAAGGGGTATCCAGAATTGGCAAGGAGATCAATGCGCTTGGCGTTAAGAGAAAGAACGCGCTTAAGTTCCTAGGCGGAAGTGATGTAATAGAAAAGTTTAAGTCGATTAGCCAAGAGATGTCGAACCTTCAGGCTGACATCATTAGCCTTGAAAGAAGGCGCGAATCACTTGCTCGGCTTCAATCGCTACGAGCTGAATTACGATCACTTAATAATAAGATTGAGCAGCTAAAAGAGGCTGTCGAGAATGACGTACTAAATGCTGAATCGAATGATACTTTTAGGAACATTCGTTTGTTTTTCAACGACATCGTTGAATCAGTAATCGGCCGAAAAGCTGTTTTAAGCGTTTCGCCGAACAGAGATGGACATCTAGAGTTCAAATATGATCTTTTAGACGTTCAAGAAAACCTCACAAGCCAAGGCGATGGCTTCACTTACCGAAAGTTCCTGTGTATTGCTGCTGATTTGGCAATACTCAGAGCACATATTGATAGTGCATTCCCTCACTTTGTCTTTCACGATGGTGTGTTTGACGCGCTTGATCCTCGTAAACGAATTAGTTTGATGCGTGTTATTAGATCATATTGCGACCTAGGACTTCAACATATTGTTACACTGATCGATTCTGATATTCCGGCTGTTCCTGAATCGGACGTCTCGTTCTTTAGTGACTCTGAAGTCGTCCTTCGATTGCATGACAATGGCGATCAAGGCCGGCTTTTCAAGATGCCAATGTGGTAACCCCTGGGATGCGGTGATAAAACGGCGACCTTGCGGTCGCCGTTTTTTTAGCTTTCAATTTCTTCTCTAATTCCGTACTTCTTTAGTCTGTAGCGGAGGGTTTCGCGAGTCATCCTCAGGAATCTTGCGGCGGCGCTGGCGTTGTTGTGACAGTGGCGCATGGCGATTCTGATTAACTGCTTCTCCACCTCTTCCATGTTCACGCCGGACTGCGGGACATCGATTTGAAAACCGTTGTTCGCGTCGTGCATGAAGCTGTCCACGTCCGTCTCCGGCATTGAGGAAATACTCGGCGTGGGAGTCTCCTGCATCGGCAGAATCGCCAAGTCCGCGGGCGTAATCAGCGGGCCGCTGCCAATCAACACCGCGCGCTCGACGGCGTTGCGCAACTCACGAATGTTTCCCGGCCAATTGTAACTCGTCAAAAGACGTTCGGCGTCGGGTGAAATGCCTTCAATGTTCTTTCCGAATTCGCGATTGAATCTATCGATGAAATGCTTTGCAATCGAAACCGTGTCGCGGCCGCGCTCACGCAGCGGCGGCAGATGCACACTGAAGACCGCGAGACGATAATATAAATCGCGGCGGAACTTGCCTGAGTCGATCTGCTCCATCAGGTTCGCATTCGTCGCGGCAATCAATCTGAATTTCATTTGAAGCGGCTGCGTGCCGCCGACTCTGCGGAAGGTGCGCTCTTCGATGACCTTCAAGAGTTTCACCTGAAGATTCAAAGGCATCTCGCCGATCTCGTCTAAGAAAAACGTTCCGCCGGACGCGACTTCAAACAGACCGCGCTTGCGCTGCTTGGCATCGGTGAACGCGCCTTTCTCGTAACCGAAGAGTTCGGCTTCCAACAAAGTTTCGGGCATCGCCGCGCAGTTGACTTCGACGAACGGTTTGTCGGAATTGGGAGACGCCAAGTGAATCGCGTGCGCGACCAGTTCTTTTCCCGTTCCCGATTCGCCGGTCAGCAAAACCGTTGCAAACGGAACCGCCGCGACTTTTTTGCTGGTCTCGATCACGCTGTGCATCTGATTGCATTCGCCAACCAGACGATCAAAACCGTAAACGGCTTTGCGTTCGTCGGACACGCGCTCGATTTCGCGGGAGGTGGCAACATTTTGCAATGCACGGTCGACCAGAAGCATGAGCTTTTCGAGATTTAGGGGTTTTCCCAGATAATCGAACGCGCCGTGCTTCAGAGCCTCGACCGCTTTTTCCGGTGAGGCCTGCCCGCTGATGATCAAAACGGGATGCTGTGGAGAAATTTCATGGATCTGTTGACAGAGTTCAACACCGTCAATACCGCCCGGCAACCCGACGTCGAGGATCGACAAATCCGGCGCCATCGTGCGCATCTTCTCCAGACCGACCGTAGCGTCTTCCGCTTCAATAACTTCGTAATCTTTGATCTCCGCGACCTGTCGAATGATCTCTCGAATGTCGCGGTCGTCATCCACAACCAACAGTGTTGCTTGCATGTCCCCGCCGGGTTTGTTGTGTTCAACCAACTTTGCTCAAAACAACCATGCAAGTAAAGGGCCACCCGGTTGAAAACCGGGGAACGTGACGCTTCGCGAGGGCTGAAAGTTTGTAAGGTGGTTTAGGGTGTTATGGAGAGGTGAAGTGAAGTCAGAAGTATGAAGTCAGAAGTCAGAAAGGTATGAGGTATGAGGTAAGAGGTATGAACCGAGCAATAGATGATTGATTTTCTGGCAACGGTGTAGTACATTTTGATATGCAAGCGGCACACGGTTTTGGGAGGCCTTGATGATAACGCGAATTCTATCTGCATTCAATCTTCTGAAACGGGTGGGGTTCGCGGTTTTGTTGTTGGGGGTTGCGAACACTGCTATTGCACAGCCACAAGCGCCGATTGAGTGGGGAGAAATCAGGTTGCTGCAGCAAGCACCTAGCCAGTACTACGCAAATGAAGTCTACACTTTTGGCGATACACTTGTCCTGCTTGCAGGTTATCCGTCGTCTTCACCGCGTTCAGCGGCAGCCTGCATCAGTCCCGACAATGGCGAGACATGGAGCCCTTGGCATGCCTTCATAAACCAAGATGAAGTGCTTGGCATGTATGCGGCCACGGTTGCCTTCACAAGTCAAGGGATCTTTGTCATGGCGACCAAACGAGTGGGAGATCAGTTTCACAAAGGGCTGTATCGAACCTATGATCTTGGACAAACATGGCTGGATCCCTTAAGCACACGCAACAGCAATCTCCGGGCATACGCAGAACGCAATGACACGATCTTCGTGGCCAGTGGCTATGATACGGTCATGTGGACTGCCGACCAGGGGGCACACTACAGCGCAAACCGAGTTGCGGGTTTCGGTCCGAACAGTCCAATATTGGACATTTCCACAGGCAATGGCTGGTTACATGTTGTTGGTCTTAGCGAAAGAACCGATCACGATCCTTTGTGGCATTTGCTTTACAGCCGAGCGCCGCTTTACAATGGAGCATTCGGCCCGGTACAACGCCTAAGTCGGTTGGATCGCGATTTCATGTATTGGCCAGTAGTAGCATTCGATGAGTTGGGTCGGGGAATGATCGGAGCATCGGCTGACATACCGCCCTACGGCAATCCAGATCAAATGACTTGGCGCTTTGTTAGCGAGGATGACGGCTTGACTTGGAGCGGGCCCGATACTCTTACGCCGATTGAAAGCGGAGGGGGAACCCGGATCGCAATGCGGGGAAAGTACTGGGCGATTTTCTGGGGAGACTCAACTCGAGAGGAAGGTTTCGATCGAGGCACCTACCTATATCAGCTTTCAGCAAACGAGGGAAGAAGCTGGTTACCCATACACCAAATTACCGATGACTCGACTATAGGCAACACGAATCGAGGATTTGAAATTCGTGGAAACGAAGTGAGACTTAATACGGCTTCTCACTATCATGATGGGGAATATGGTCAGTATTTTCACCAGTTAGTGGGGATCATCCACCCTGACACATTGTTACCTGTGATCCAAGAGGCAAGACAGCTCGCGGACACGCTGTCGGGGGGATCAACCGTCGAGTTTCTTGCAACGGCCACAGATAGTGATTCGCTTTGGCGAATGCAAGTGGTACTTCGCGCCGGAGCGAGTGATGATTCGGTAGTTGTTCCACTTGAGGAATCAGCGGAATCGCAGTATTCCGGTCTCTGGTTGGTTCCACAAGAAACAGGGGAATGGTTCTACTACTATCGAGCGGAAGACATGTGGGAAAATGTGACCACGACGACGGTTGATACGCTTTTTGTTGGCACACTAAGTGGTACCGCGCACTTGCCAAGTCTTGTTAGTGCGCTTGATCTTGATGTCTTTCCGAATCCTTTTAACTCGACATTGCGTGTTACGCTGGTTGCGCCGCTGAATTCTGATGTTTCGGTGTTGCTGTATGATTTGTTGGGGCGGGAGGTGGATGTGATTTATCGGGGGCGGCTCTCGTCAAATACGATTTCTTATGCTGCGCCTGCTGCGCTCTCTAGTGGGGTTTATTTTGTGCGGGCGAGTACTTCTTCGCAGGTGAGTTTGAAGAAGGTGGTGCTGCTTAAGTGAAGGATAAGGGATGGGGGATGGAAGCGGGTGGTTTGGGGTTTCGGGTTGCGCTTGGGATGGTGGCGTCCTTTTAATAGGTCCCTACGGGATGACAGCGTTTTACATTTTGGTTTTCACTTTTGGGGTCTGTGGTACTTATTCATAGGTCCTTACAGAGGATGACGGAAGTTCGGGGCACCCGCAGCGGGTGCCGCCGCGATGAAAGCGGAGGAGTTTTTGGGTTGCGCTTGGGGTGGTTGCGTCCTTTTGCAAGATCCTTCCAGGATGACAAGGCGCGGGACGAATTCGGGTTGCGATTGAAGTGGTAACGTCCTTTTAGTAGGTCCCTACGGGATGACAGGTGTTTTGTTTTCTCAGTTTGCACTTCAGATGGTGGCGTTTTTTGAGTAGATCCTTATCCTTCCGAGGACAGGCGCCGGATGACAGAAGGCGGAGTTTCGATTTGGGATTTTCGATTTTCTCGGAAGCCCCCCTTAATCCCCCCAAAACTGCTACGCAGATTTGGGGGGAGAGCGGAATCGAAAAACCCCGACGTTGCCGTCGGGGTTTTTTGTGAACTGAAATGCGAAACGTCAGCGGCTTGGAAGCACTGCGGGAATCCAGGTTGCATCGAACTCGACGTAGTCAACCCAAACGGATTCTTCCGAGTCATTTGTCCAGAGGGTGAGTCTTAGCGAATACGTTCCGGCCGGAAGATTCTGAAGTGACTGGCAGAAGAGATCACCGGGTGCGACATTTTTCACGGTCCGTGAAAAAGCTACGATTTGGCCAAAGTCGTCCAGCAATTCGAGACGGCCACTCCATACAACACCGTCATTTTGCGGCGTTTCATCCACTACCGCAGTCGCGAAGAAGGTGATAACGGAGTTTGCATTGGTCGCAAAAGTCGTAGACAATACATCTGTCTCATCATTGACCACGCCATCGTCGACGTTATAGACTTGCTTGAAACCACCGCTGGACGTGTTGCCGGCAACGCGAGCGGAATCCGCGATACGCGCGGTGTCGGCGAAACACGAATAGAATGCGTAGGGCACTGCGGCGATGAATTGACGCGGAGTCATATAGACGTCGTCATAAGATAGCCCGAGCCACGCGCCTTCGGCGGGGAAATCTGAGAGCATCAGAGGATGTCCCCACCCGAGAGTGACTTCGAAGACACCGTTGACGACGGTGACGGAATCCCACTCAGACCAGATCGGCGGACCGCCGAAAGCCCCGGTGTAGATATGGAACCCAACTTCATAGACGCCGTCAGGCATGATGTTGCCGTCCTGATCCGTAAACACCGCTTGGTAGTTCATCATGGTCGGACCGTTCGCGAAGGAAGGGGCAACCACAGCCAGCATAAGGGCAAACAAGAGAACAGCGAGTCTCATGGAGAGAATATCCTGAAATGAAAAATTAGATTACTTAAGAAGCGTCAGTTTGCGCACTTGGACGCGAGACGAGTGGGACAAGCGCGCGAAATATTCACCGGAGGGCAGCGTGGCGCCGTTTTGCGCGAGACCGTCCCACGTGATGTGATGGAGACCGGGAGCGAGATCGCTCAGGTCATAGGAACGAACTTGTTGTCCGAGCAGATTGAAAATGGTCAATTCGCCTGCGCCCGCTTTGTCGAGCGAGAAGGGAATAACCGTGCTGGGATTGAAGGGATTGGGATAATTTTGCTCGAGTCCGAAATTCAGGGGGACTTCAGCAGGCTGTTGGGGAGTAGCCGAGGGTCTGAGCAGGAATTGCTGCAAGACACGGACATAGCCGGAGTGCATGACAGCGCCGCTGCTGGTGGTGCCGAAATACCCGACGATCGGCTGGCCGAGGTAGCCCTGAATAAATCCTGACGTGCCGCCCGTGCCGCTATTGGTGCTGAGCGTCATAGGCAGTTTTGCGTTTTGCGCCCAGAGTGAAAACGGCACAAGGCAAAGGACGATGAGGAAAGATAGGGATTTTCGATTCACGAGCGCGCTCTGTGACAGATGATATGCGAAATTCCTTAGGCCGGAATTGGGGCCGCAGGAGTGTAAGCCAAATCTTGGGATAGGTTTAGACCGGAAGAATTGGACAGAAACCTATGTGATTCAGCACTCAAAACTAACTATTTAGGCTTTGAAAGTCAAGGCGATTCGTGAACTTAGGGCAAATCTGGGGCCGTTAGATTGGAGCGAAATGGTGTGATTGGGTGAGATTGAGAGGTGATTCCTCTGATTCGTTGACGGGCCGCAACATCATGTGTGGGGCTATACTGTTAAAAGCATGATAAGAATGAATTTGAAGACGAAGAAGTGGTATATTAGTATTGGTATTGCATTTTCCAAAAGTGCGGATTGGGATTGCATAAGGCATCCTCCTGCAATATATTAGTTATACTTGCAAAAGAAACACGAAACATAAATTGCAGGGCAAAACCTAACAAGCAGAGGATGAAAGAATGAAGAAGCTTTTGACACTGTGTACTATGCTGGCTTTGGTCGCATCGGCGGCTTTTGCTGGCACCAGTTACAAGAAGGACAAGATTGACGGTTTGAAGTCGAATGCTACCTCGGTTGAGCAACCGAGCGCTGAAAAGCAAGCATTGATTGACCAGCTTGCGATCGAGTCTATCTACACGAAGTTGGCGAACAATGTCGATTTGACGCCGGCGGAGAAAGAGATGATTCTGGACTATGAAGCTCAGAATCCGAGTCGTGAAGGCAATTTGGACGCCGTAGGCGGTCCGGACCTTTACGGCTATATGTATGTCGATAACATGGACGGTGACACGTCGACGTTTGACTGGATCGAAATTTCGAATACCGGTACGTTGATCGCTGGCGCGAGCAATGCCGACGACGCAGCCGGTCCGGCAACGTGGGGCTGGAGCTTCCCGTTCTATGGCGCGAGCTATTCTCTGGGTTATGCCGGTTCGAACGGAACGTTCCAGTTCACGACGAACAGCTCGTCCTACAGCAATACGTGCACGCTTCCGTCGTCGGTTGGTCCGGCGATTTTCCCGTTCTGGGATGACCAGCACACGGGTCGCGGCGGCACGGGCACGTCGGGCACGGTGAGTGACTCGGGCGCGGTGTTCTTCCAGGATTTCGGCAGCTACGTCGTGATTCAGTGGGACTCGGTGGGTCGTTACAGCCCGTCGTTCCAGCACACTTATACTTACGAGTTGATTCTTTATCCTGACGGCAAGGCGAAGGTTCAGATTCTTGCTTTGGACGTTTGGCCGACCTCGACGACGAATCCTTCCCCGACGGTTGCTATTCAGGGCACCGGCGCGGGCAATGCTCTGCCGTATTTCTGCTCGACGGCTGCCACTCCTGACGGCAACCTGACGGGCCGTGCGATTTGGTTCTACCCGCCGGCTTCTGCTCCGACGGGCCGTTGCTGCTATTTGGATGGCGGACATGGCGCTTGCCGCGACGATATGACTGGTGAAGACTGCGACGCCATTGGCGGCGCGTGGGGTGGCCCGGGCACGACGTGTGCGGACAATCCCTGCCCGGTTGGCCGTTGCTGCTACTATGACGGCGTTGCTGGTGCCTGTGCTGATGTTATTCAGCTTGAGTGTAATTTCCTCGGCGGTACGTGGGCTTCGGGCTTGAACTGCACCGACAGTCCCTGCACGGTTGGCCGTTGCTGCTACGACGACGCTGGCCATGCTGGCTGCGCCGACGTGATTGAAGCCGAATGTGATTTCTTGGCCGGCACTTGGGCGTCTGGCTTGACGTGTACTGCGAATCCGTGCCCGGTGGCCCTGCAGGGATCGGATGACTGCCCGGGTCCGCTGCTTACGGCTCCGATTACGGTTGCCGGTACGACAGTAGGTGCGACGGTTGAAGTTGGCCTTCCGTTCTGCGGCACGAGCTACACGGCCCCCGGTGTTTGGTACACCGTTGTTGGTACTGGCAACACGCTGACCGCGAGCCTGTGCGGATCGAGCTATGACACGAAGCTGCATGTCTATTGCGGCGATTGTGGAGCGTTTACTTGTATTGGCGGCAATGACGACTTCTGCAGTCTGCAATCGCAGTTGTCTTGGTGCTCGAATGCCGGAACAACCTACCACATTTTGGTTTCCGGTTTTTCGGCGAGCGTAGGTGACTATACTTTGGCATTGTCGGATGACGGCGTTGCCTGCACAGGCGCGATCAACTGTAATCCGGAAGGCCGTTGCTGTTACATCGACGGAGCTTCTGGTGCGACGGCATGTGCCGACTTGCTGGCTGAAGACTGTGCGGCGCTGGGCGGCGAGTTTGACGCCGAAGCGACTTGTGCGGACGGTCCGTGCGGCGGCAGCTGCTGCTACATTGAAGCCGGTCAAGGCTTCTGCGACAACATCGCCCATTGCGATGAAGACGTACTTGAATCGGCATGTTTGGTTCTTGGCGGCACGTGGTACGCCGGCCTTTCCTGCGCCGAGACTCCCTGCAACGCGAACCCGTGTGTTTGCGAATGCACGACGTATGCAAACGCGCATGGAACGCTCGCGGCTGACGAGACGACCTATCCGATCGACTCCGCGATTCCGACGACTTGTGTGACGATCAACGTTCCGATCGAATACCACATCACCGACTTGAACGTGAACATCGACCTCGTCCACACGTTTGACGCCGACCTCGACATGTTCCTGACGTCCCCGTTGGGCACGATTGTCGAATTGTCGACGGACAACGGCGGTTCGGGCGAGAACTTCACCTGCACCGAGTTCGACGACGAAGCGGTCGATCCGATCACTGGCGGCGTTGCTCCGTTCACGGGTTCGTTCCAGCCGGAAGGCATGCTGTCTGACTTCGACGGCGAGAACGCAGTTGGCGACTGGCTGCTGTGCATCACGGACGATGCGGGCGGCGACGTTGGTTACATCATCGGCGTCTGCTTGAAGTTTGAGTACGACGAGATTCTGCCTGTGGCCTTTGGCAGCTTTGACGCTGTTGCCGGCAATGGCAAGATCACGTTGAACTGGAACACGATGTCCGAGCACAACGTGGATCACTTCGAGCTGTCGCGTGACGGTTCTGTGGTGACGACGATTGCTGCGCACAACGAAGCATCGGAAGCCAACTACAGCTTTGTTGACAACGACGTGACGAACGGCGTTGAGTACAGCTACAGCTTGGTTTCGGTGGACGTCAACGGCAACCGTCAGAACTTGGCGACGGTGTCCGCGACCCCGAACGCCGGCGCGGTTGTGAGCGAATACGCGTTGCATCAGAACTACCCGAACCCGTTCAACCCGACGACGAACATCGTGTTCGACATGTTGGAAGCGGGTCACGTGACGATCAGTGTGTACAACATCATGGGTCAGAAGGTTGCCGAATTGGTGAATGGCGTGGCAGAAGCCGGCCGTCACTCGGTGACGTTTGACGCGACGTCGCTGTCGAGCGGTCTCTATCTTTACAAGATGGAAGCGAACGGCTTCACGGCGCAGTCGAAGATGGTCCTGATGAAGTAGCCAGCGTAGACGCTGGACCCAGTGTGCTGACGCAATAGCTTCAGTGGTTGGGTTGGATTGAAAGAGAGCGGGGCGACCTCAGTGGTCGCCCCGCTTTTTGTTGTTCACGAAAAGGGGATTATGCGAAGAACAGATCAACCAAGTAGGCGGTGCCGTAGGCGACGACGGAGGCCAAGAGCATCACCAGCAGCGTACGAGTGCGGCCCTTGTCGAGGCCCCAGTCATCGAGGTAGCGATGGAGGAAAATGCTGGCCGGAAAGAAGACGATGGTCGAAACGATGAAACTTCGCATAAGTTGAGACAGTGCAAACCTCGTTCCTAAAAAAGGGGTCGATTGGCTTGCAAGTACGGGAATTCCTCGGTACCTTTTTAGATACAACTTAGGAGAAAAACATGCTGTTCGGGGCGCATACGTCGACCGCCGGTGGATTGCACAATGCATTCAAGTGGGGAACGGAATTTGGGTGCGAATCCATCCAGATTTTCACGAAGAGCCAATTGCAGTGGCAGGGCAAGCCGATTGAACCGGATGCAGTGATGATGTGGTTCGACGCGTGGGAAGAAGCGGGGGGGCCGCCGGTGTTCGTGCACGACAGCTATTTGATCAATTTGTCATCGCCTGACCCGGAACTCAGGCGAAAGTCAATTGAAGGATTTGTCGACGAATTGGAGCGGGCGTCGCTGCTGGGAATCCCGTGGGTGAACACACATCCGGGCTCGCATAAGGGAGCGGGTGAAGAAATTGGGCTGAAGAATTGCGCGGCGTCACTGCGGGAAGTGCTGCTCAGGACTGAAGGATTGGGAGTGGGGATTTTGCTTGAGACGACGGCGGGTCAAGGGGGAGATTTGGGAGCGAAGTTCTCGCACTTGGGCTATCTGATCAAAGAGTGCAACCACGACGAGCGCATGGGGGTGTGCGTGGACACGTGTCATATCTTTGCGGCGGGGTACGATATTCGCACGCCGGAAGCCTACGCGAAGACGTGGAAAGAGTTCGATGAAGAGATTGGGCTGAAATATCTGCGCGCGTTTCATTTGAACGATTCGAAATTCGAATGCGGACAGCACCGCGACCGTCACGCGGCGATTGGCAAAGGATTTATCGGGCTATCGGGATTTAAGTTGTTGGCGACGGACAAAAGATTCGAAGGGATGCCGGGGACGACGGAGCTGCCGGATGAAGATACACCGTCGAGTATCTCAGCGTTAAAGAGTATGCGTGATGAATAAACGCCAACGGGCCGCACTGGATGTGCGGCCCGCATGGTGAGGCGTCTTGAATATTTTGTAAGGGGCCAGCATCCTCTGCAAATATATAGTGATAGGCACGTGAACTATTTCACAGAAAAGTCTGGCATATTGACAAGGTTAATTTTTTTTTTGATTTAATATCAGCAACCCAAGCCGCAAAAGGTGCGGCATGATTTATCCACTTCAGGAGGTTGCTATGAAGACACTTGCTTTGATTATCTTTTCAGCGTTGTTTGCAACGGCGGCATATTCACAGGCCTTTTGCCTTGCAACGTCTGACAATTGCTGTGATGGATACTGGTCTTCGAATTCTACTACAACGACAATTCAAGAAAATGACTTGATACTATCCTATCAAGCAACGAGCGAAGACAATGAACTGAATATCGTACTTCAAATCGATGGTTCAGTCGCAGAGACTTGGACGGTTTGTGGATGTGGATCTGTTGCGCTCGAATCTGATCCGATTGGACCGGGACATGAGGTGGCGCTAAAAGTTGAGTGCGTAGGATGCGGTCTTTCACAATGTCAGAATGGAGATGCAAAAGTGACGGTGTACAGGAATGTTGCGTCACCCGCTTGTAAACTCTCATGCGACTAGGAGTTTTGCAAATCGTAGGAATTGGCCTATCATTTCTTGCGTCGCAGGACGTATTCTCGGCGTTAAGAATCGTGCCGACGGAGTATGCGACAATTCAAGAGGCCGTCAACGCTACCGCCTCTGACGACACGGTTTTGATTCAAGTTGGCGTCTATGAGGAGACAGTCTCAGTCCCTTGTCGGCCAATGACCATTGCCGGCGAATACATATTCTCGGGCGATTCGACAGATATTGACTTCTGCAGATGGGTTGCACCAGCGGGACATCGCAACATTCAGGCGACAGTTTGTGGGGCTGGGAACTCCTTGGTCATTGCGGGACTAACCTTTTCCGGGAACTCTGCCGGCGGCGGGCTTGATCTGGAACGGGGCGGAATCGTGGTGGAGAAATGTGTATTTGATGCATGTTCCGCTTTCGCAGGCGGCGCGTTGTATGCTGCAGACTCTGAGCTTCAAGTTGCGAATTGCGTATTCACGCGTTGTCATGCAGCGACTACCGGCGGGGTTGTCTACCTCGACAGCGTTCGTTGCGTGATCTCAGGTTCGCGTGTGGAAGACTGTGGTGCTTCAGGGCCCAATGGAGCACTTTTCCGGTTTGGCGATCGCTCCGCATATTTCGACAATGTCGCGGTGCGAAACTGTGTCTTGCCGGAACAGCGTGCACTCTTTGATCTAACCGGAGTAATGGACACAGTGTTGTTTACGTCGTGTGTAATCAGCAATAGTGTTTTCGGCTATGGGGTGTATCAGAGTAGTGGTTTGTGCTCGATCTTCAAAATGGAGCGGTGCAATTTTGAGGGGAATACGATTCGAAAGTCGATAGTTTCGGATGACGTGTTAGAAATCGGAGACTACTTGATCTCCGGCTGTGTATTCCGCGAAAACCACTCTGCCGACTTCATTGGAGTGGCGGCCATGTTCGTATGTCACGGGCACTACGGCTTTTTCCGGTTCACAGACAACTTGTTTGCTTACAACGACTGGCTTGACGAATCTTGCATGTTTGTAGTATTCTACGGAAATGAACTGATTTCGAGAAACTACTTCATCGGCAACTCTTCTTCCGAGGGAATTGCGACTCCTTGTGTTGTGTATGCATACGGGGTCTCAGAGAATACGTTTCGGCACAACGTATTTCATGACAATTTGACCGCGGCGTGTGCAGCCTTTGTTTCGACGGAGCCGATAGCTCAAGTTCAAAACAACTACTGGGGAGATCCGAGCGGACCCTATCACATTGAGATGAATCCCGCGGGACTTGGTGATACTGTCGTTGGCGATTTGGACTTTGTTCCATGGTCTGAAGATACATCGTTTTTGTCTACCGCGATTGAATCGCCTTTACCAGTATCAATTGCACTCGGCTACCCCTATCCCAATCCATTCAATTCAGAAGTTAAGATTGAGTACGCTTTGGCGCGGGAACAAGATGTCAGGATTGATATCTATGACGTGTTGGGTCGACGGGTGAGTGAGCTTTTAGGCGAACGCCAAGGGGTTGGGGTTCACTCTGTGCGGTGGGACGCGAATGGGTTTGCTTCGGGATTGTATTTCGCGAGGTTATCTTCGGCGGACTCCCGTGCCGCGCAATCAGCGAAACTGTTACTGATGAAATGAGAAAGTGTTTTAAACGCCAACGGGCCGCACTGGATGTGCGGCCCGCTTGGTTTTGAGACTCTTATTTCTTATGGAGCGCAGTTGTGGATCACGACGTAGAAGAGTTGATCTTCTGTTTGATTCGTGACGTGCGAAATAGCCAAGCCCGCGGAGGGGACGATGGCTGCAACTTCTTGTGTCCAACCTGCTCCCGGCGGAGTGGTGTTTAGCTCCGCATCGGGAGTAGAGTAGATATCATATCTTCCGGCTTGCGGCGCATTCCAGAAGAAATCGATTTCGTTGTTGTTGTCACCGGGGATCATCGCGAAATCTTCCGGTGGCAGACAGGGTGCAGGAGCTTCGACGGTGACGGTGCCGACCATGCCGAGCGAAAAATGCACGTCACATTGATAGCTGTAGGTGCCCTCCAAGGGCGCGGCAAATGCGAAGTCGTACGTAAACGCGGTCGACACGGGATTACCGCTGCGAAAAACGGGAACGGCGGACGTTTCCGCGACGTTGTGGAGTCCCGTGGTTTTAATCCAACGGACGGTATCACCTTGTTGGATTGTGATACTTGACGGGCTAAACGTAAATCCCACAACATTCACGACGTGGATTGTCGCGTAACTTTTCATCACCAGCAAACCCAACGCGCACAGACAAAGAACAGTTTTCATTTCGCCTCCTCAGACGTATATTCATGGTGTCCAAACAAGAAGGCTCTCCCAGTGTCAAAATGACACTTTCATAAGTTGCGTAACTTGACTTTGAATGTCAAGTTTTTCGTCAGGCTAAATGAAAAAGCCCGCCATGTGGCGGGCTTTCCACACTTTTGCAACTCACTTAGAAGAAAACATGGAGTTGGGCTTCGACTTGGCTCTTGTTGCGGGCCTGTTGTACAGTTGAGCCGGGGACAGGCGAGGCAGAATAGAGACGATGCAGCACAGAAACTTCGACCCACGGGAGCACATAGGATGCGACGCCCAAGGACGTGCGTTCGGCTTCTCCGCCGATGGATGATGTTTCGGCGTTGTCCATCCAATCGTAGGCCGCACGAATCCAGATTCCCTGGTAGGCCATGATTTCAAGCTGGCCCGTCGCGTAGGCACTGGTGATGGCGAAGGGGCTTGCTCCCGACGGGAAAGTCCAAATAATCGGTGTGATCCAGTCTTTTCGGTCATATTCGAAGAGCAGTGAAGTGGCCAGCCAGCCGAAATTTGAGGCGCCGTTGCCCGAACCCATCATATCGTGGATACCTTCAAAGGCAATCCCGCCGAATCCACCCCACGACACAGAGCGATTGGCTTTGCCGGGGAACCCAATTTCGGGGTCGGCGGCCTTTCCGGGGGAGTGGTACCAGCTTCCGCCCAAGGATGCAATCCACTTTTGTGCGAAGGGCAAACGGTGTTGTCCGTAGGCACGCATGATCCAGCGTTTTTGCTGGTCGCGGTCGATGGGGGTGTTGGATTGGGCACTGGTAAAAGAACCCGATAAATCGAAGGCCAGAATTCTGGAGCCGACTTCCATACCTACTCCATAGCCGGGCGGAGTGGGTGAGCTTACGGGGCCGCCGTCGTAGCCGCTGAATAATCCTGTGCGGACATAGGAAGTGTGGTCAGCGAATCTAAAGCCGTAATTTTCTTGGAATTGTCCGCCCTTGACCCAGGCTTTGAAGCCCTTTAGGTTCGCCATTCCGTAGGCTTCCATGCGGCCTGACGCATCTGCGACACCGCGCGACAAGTAGAGCATGAACTGCTCGGTGGGTCGGAACTGGATGTAGAGATTTCCTTCCATCTGGGCCGATGACCCTGTGTTAGTGGACAGGGGCGCCGAGAGACCGGCTTCGGTCGTGTCGTTGATGGTATTGGTTGAGAGCCAGATCGTGCGCAGATCGGCGCCGATGGTCACTGATTCGGAGAGCTTTGGCTTGATCTTTTCGAGCGTCTCGAAGCTGATAGGCTTGACGGGGAGATATTGCGGGCCGAAAAACTGGCTCCCGTAAAGTTCGCGCATGCCGTTACCGGTGGGGCTGGCATGACAAAGGAAACAGCTTTGTCCGAAGAGCGCGCTATATTGCGGGCGGGCAAAGGCTGTGGAAACTACTGTGGCGCAGAGGAGTAAGACAAAAAGTACGGACTTGCGCATTAGGCTGACCTTTCAAGGCAGGAATTCACTGAACTTAATCGATACATAGGCAATATACATAACCTGACTGGGGAGCGCAATATTGTTTGCCTCGTTGCTGAAAAGCCGCTATATTACAGTTTCTACTCGAATTGGCCCGCAGAATACACACAGGCTGCCACAATGCATGTGGGGGCAAACCAACTTGTGTGACTGCACCTACACTTCCACTATGCGGGCTACTCCACGAAGAAATGAAAAGCTATGAGATTCGCAAAATATCACGGGTTGGGAAACGATTTTTTATTGTTTGACGAAAAGGACGGAGTGACTCCGGCTGAATTTACGTCTGAAAGGGTGCGGAGTTTGTGCCACCGTCAGACGGGTGTGGGAGCTGATGGGATACTTTTGAGAACAAAGAGTGACAAAGCCACGCACAAGATGTGGCTTTGGAATGCGGACGGATCGAGCGCGGAAATTTCAGGTAACGGGCTCAGGTGTTTTGTGTTGTTCTTGGAAGACCGTGGGTACGAGGTCGCAAAGGAATTTGAAGTGGAAACGGGCGGCGGAGTTTTGAAAGCGAGGAGTGTTGGTGACCATGTCATCGAAACGACGATGCCCGTTCCGAATTTTGCGAGGTCCGGCGCGCCGGAGATGCTCAAGCTCACGTCGCTTGATCAGACATTTGACGTGCTCTCTGTGAATGTGGGAAATCCGCACGGGGTGATCTTTGGAGAGCAGCGCGACATACCGTTTGCAGAGAAATACGGACCGAGTTTGGAAAAAAATCCGGCGTTTCCGCAGGGTGCGAATATCGAGTTTGTGAATGTGATGAGTAAGGACTCGTGCAATCTGGTGGTGTGGGAGCGCGGCGCGGGGATTACGCTTGCCTGCGGATCGGGAAGTGTGGCGACGGCGTGCGCGGGTTGCGCGCTCGGACATTTTGAGTTTGATAAAGCGATCGCGGTGCATCAGCCCGGCGGGGCGCTGCATATTACGGTGGCGCGAGAGTTTCGGGAGATTCGGCAGAGGAGTATTGCTGAGAGGGTGTTTGAGGGAGTTGCTTTGGGATGAGGGATGGGGGATGGGGGATGGAAACAAACCGCAGACTACTCCAACAAACTTAAGCGCATTGTCATCCTGAAGCCGCTGCGGCTGAAGGATATTGTTGCGTGGGTTTGCATCTTAAGGGGATACGAATATGGATTCAACTTGTTGCAACTTTTTCAGCGATAGCACGGGGTTATATTTTTATAGCGCTGTGTTTCAGGGGAATATGGCGTTGCTGGCGCTGCTTGGTGTGTTCATTGTTTTGCGATTTCAACGATTTGAGTCGATTCGGGATGACGTAGATTCATTCTACTTAAGCGCGATGAAAAGCGCCTTTAAGATTGTTGAGTCAATGATCAAAGAAAAGGTCCCCACTCTGGACTTAAAACCTCTTCAATGCGAGGCTAAGAGTGCAGTCTATAGGAAGCAAAATGAATACAGACTAAACTGGCAACGTCAACTCGATGAGGAACGGACAAGGTTTTTAAAGAAGGCAATGAAACCAATTTGGATCACGAGCACTACGTCATTACACTCATTGTTTCTACTTACAGTATCACATTTCATTCATAAAATTCACGACAATAGAAGGGCTGTTTCTGTTAGTTATTCTTGTTCTTTCGATTGCTTCGCTTTGCCTCAGTATTCGTTTTGTGCGAGAGGCCGTAACTAAGGACAAGAATGGACTTGCAGACTTTCAGAACAAACGAATCGAGTTTATGCTCTCATCTGCGTCAGAAGAGTGATACAGATTCCGGCGGGGAACCGCGCTGACGCGCTTAATCCCCGCTCGGCGAAATTGGTGATTAGCGTTTTAGATTCTCGGGTTTGCTACAAGATCCTTCACTACGTTCAGGATGACAAAGCGCCTTAAGCGGTCGACTAGCGTTCTACATTTTCGGGTTCGCTACAAGATCCTTCACTGCGTTCAGGATGACAAAGCGCCTTAAGTGGTCGATTAGCGTTTTACATTTTCGGGTTCGCTACAAGATCCTTCACTGCGTTCAGGATGACAAAGCGCCTTAAGTGGTCGATTAGCGTTCTACATTTTCGGGTTCGCTATAAGATCCTTCACTGCGTTCAGGATGACAAAGCGTCGAGAATTGTCGAATACACTTGAGAATTGTGGTTCGCTTGAAAAGGTCCCTACGGGATGACAGAGCGTTTTGCGTGCTTGGGGATGCGACGGCCGGAGGCCGACGGTAGTAAGACGGGGCAAGCGGTAGTATTGTTTGAAATAGAAAATAGAAAAAGAACATTGTCAGCACCAGCTACGCGATTAACACGATTACCAGAATACCTGTTTGCCGATCTTGAGAAGAAGATTGCGGCGAAGCAGGCTGCCGGACGGGATGTGATCAATTTGGGGATCGGTGATCCTGATTTGATGCCGCCGGATTCATTTACGAAAAGTTTGCAGGCGCACGCCGCTGATCCTGACGCGCATTTTTATTCATCGTCGCGCGGCGATGCGGGTGTGCGCAAGGTGATCGCAAAGTATTTCAAAGGGCGCTTTGGAGTCGAGCTTGATCCGGATACGCAGATTTGTGTCGTGTTGGGAGGGAAGGAAGGACTTTCTTCTCTTGGGCGCGCGTTTGTGAATCCGGGGGATAGTGTGGCGTGTCCGTCGCCTGCCTATCCGGTGTACGCGCAGGGTGTGGCGATGCTCTGCGACGGCAATGTGAAGACGATGCCGCTTTTGCAGGAAAACGGATTTTTGCCGGATTTGAATTTGGCGGAAGACTCGAAGATGCTCTTCTGCAACTATCCGAATAATCCCACGGGCGCGATTGCGACGGAGTTTTTTTGGCAGAGCTTGCAGGATTTCGCCGATACGCATCCTGAGACCGTCGTGTGTCACGATCATGCGTACAGTGAAATGACGTTTGGAGACTACGTCGCGCCTTCATTCTTGCAATACACGGAAAACGCGGTGGAGATGCACTCTCTGTCGAAGGTGTTTAACGCGACGGGATTCCGGATCGGGTTTTGCGTGGGGCGCGCGGATTTGATTTCGGCGCTTGTCAAGGCTAAGTCGCAAATCGATTCGGGCGCGCCGTTGATGATTCAGAGAGCGATGGCCGACGGACTTGCGGGCTATCGCGGCACGGAACCGCCGAAAGAAGTTATGGAGATTCGCAAGATTTACGGCGAGCGGCGGGCGTATGCGGAGAAGGCTCTGCGCGAGATCGGGCTTGACGTGATCGAAAGTCCGGCGACGTTTTATGTTTGGGCGAAAGTCGGCGAAGACGAACTGCCGTTTGTGCAGAAGGCGCTCGACGTCGATGTTGTTGTGACACCGGGGCGCGGATTCGGCAAAGAAGGGACCGGGTATATTCGATTAGCGCTGACGCAATCGCTCGAGCGGATTAAGCTCGCGATGCAAAGGCTGGGGTAGAAGAAAATATGAAATATGAAGTCAGAAATATGAACGCAGACTCGCTATCTTGGACTCTCACGTGCGGGCTTTGGATTGTTGGTATCGCTACAAGATCCTTCACTACGCCGCGCTTCGTTCAGGATGACAATGCGCTTTGACAAACAAATGTATAGCAACATGAATCATCCTTCATCCTTCATCCTTCATATTTTGCATCGTGGCAGATAGATTTCGACAAATAGTTAGCGGACGTCCCGTCATATTAGGTCATCGCGGATCGCCGCGCGGAGCGGCGGAGAACACGATTGCATCGTTTTTGTTGGCGCTCGAAGAAGGCGCGGACGGCGTGGAGCTTGACGTACAGTTTACGTCGGACGGCGTGCCGGTGGTTTTTCACGACGAAGAATTTTCGACGGGCGAGAAGATCGGCGAACTTTCCTATGCGGACATGCGGGAAGTGGCACACGGGTTGATGGCGCATGTGCATACGCTCGAAGAAGTTTTGCGCGAACTCTCGGGGAAAGGTTTCGTGAATATCGAAATCAAAGTGCCGGGACATGAATCGCAGGTGCTTGAGATTGCGCGGAGAACGATGACGAAGGACACATTTTTGTTCTCGAGTTTTCTTCCGGACGTCGTGGCGACGTACCGCACGCTCGCGCCGGACGTTCCGTCCATTTGGATTGTGGCGGAACACATGACCTTGGAGACGGCGCTTCAAGTGGTGGAGGAATCGGGCGCACGGGGGATCGCATATTTGCATTCGCTGATCACACCGGAACTTGCGGGATTTTTCAAGATTCACAACGTGCCGCTGTTCACGTGGACTGTAAATGATCCTGCGGAAGCGAAACGGTTGATCGAGATCGGCGTCGCGGGAATCATCACCGACGAACCGCAACGGATACTCGGCGCGCTGTGATCGGACTTGCGACGAGCAGCGACTTTCCGGAACTTTCGGGCGGCGAAAAACTTTTGCACGACGCACTCTCCAAGCGCGGTGAATGCAAAATTGTCGTGTGGGATGATCCTGCGGAAGCGTGGCGCGAATGTGAGTCGATTATTGTGCGCTGCACGTGGGACTATAGTTATCGCGTGCTCGAGTTTTGGACGTGGATTGACCGCGTTGAAGCGGCGGGGATCACACTTTACAATTCTCCGAACGTGCTCAGGTGGAACAGCGACAAGCGTTATCTGAGAGATTTGGAAATGCGGGGCGTCAAGGTTGTGGAGACGACGTGGATTCCGCGCGCGAAGATGACTGTTGAGAGTATGCGGGAGCTTGTGCGCGGGCCGAGCGTGATCAAGCCGGTGATTTCTGCGGGTGCGTATGATACGCTGCGTGTGTCGCCGGAGAATGCCGAAGAGGTTGCGGCAAGTTTACTTGAGCTGAATCAGAGTAAAGGGTTTATGCTGCAGCCGTTTGTCGAGGAGGTGCAGTCACCCGGAGAATACTCGCTGATCTATTTCGACAAAGAATTTTCGCACGCGGTGTTGAAAACTCCGCAGGCGGGAGATTTTCGGGTGCAGCCGCGCTACGGGGGTGAGCAGGGTGCGGCGCAAGTGGAAGCGGAGATTATCGCGCAAGGAAGAAAGATTCTCGACGCAGTGCCGTATGACGACCGCTTGCTCTATGCGCGGGTGGACGGCGTGATTCGCGGCGGGGAATTCTTGCTCATGGAACTTGAGTTGATTGAGCCGTATTTGTTTCTCGAATTTGGAAAAAACGCTGGCGCGAAACTTGCGTCCCTTCTGTAGTTTACTTTCATAAAAACCATACATACCATGCAAGCATCAAAACAACACAATCGTTTGAATGACATTACCGAGGCGATTGGCAATACGCCGCTCGTTCGGTTGAACAAGATCGGAAAAGGGATGGGCTCGGAGATTTGGGTAAAGTGCGAACATCTGAATCCTTCGGGCTCAATTAAGGACCGGATCGCGATTTACATGATCGAAAAGGCGGCGCGGGATGGCGAACTCAAGCCGGGCGGACTGATCGTGGAGAACACGAGCGGGAATACCGGGCAGGGTGTGGCGATGGTGGCTGCGGTAAAAGGATTTCGCTGTATCTTCACGATGCCGGATAAGATGTCGCAGGAAAAAGCCGACGGAATGAAGGCATACGGCGCGAAGGTGGTGGTGACGCCGACGAACGTTCCGGCGGAATCGCCGCAGAGTTATTACGAGACTGCGAAGCGGATTCACAGCGAAACACCGGGAAGTTATTATGTCAACCAATATCACAATCCGATAAACACGGAAGCGCATTACCATTTGACCGGCAAGGAAATTTGGGAACAGACGGAAGGTCAGGTCACTCACGTCGTCGCGGGCGTGGGTACATTCGGGACATTCGCGGGGATCGCGAAATATCTTAAGGAAAAGAACCCGAACGTCAAATGTATCGCGGTTGATCCGATGGGATCGGTGTTTTACAGTTTGTGGAAGACGGGTAAAATGGACGAACCGTTTGTCTATAAGGTCGAAGGCATGGGCGAAGATATGGTGACGGGCAACATGGACTTGTCACTTGTCGACGATATGATTCAGGTGGACGATCACATGTGCTTTTCGAACGCGCGCAGAATGTGCCGCGAAGAAGGCATCATGGCGGGCGGTTCGTCGGGCGGCGCGGTGTACGCGGCGTTGGAAGTTGCGAAGACGGCGCCGGAGGGAAGCGTGATCGTGACGATTTTGCCGGACAGCGGCTCACGCTATCTTTCGAAGATGTACAACGACGAGTGGATGCGCGACAACGACCTCTTGCGCGAGCCTGCGAAGCTGGGGACTGTGCGTGACTTGTTGGACGCGCGGCCGCCGCAATCGCTGATTCACGCGCGGGGCGACGAAAAAGTCGGTGACGTCATTTCGCACATGAAGTCTTACGGAATTTCGCAGCTGCCGGTGGTGAGCGGCGACAAAGTTTTGGGACTTATCCACGAAGCGGACTTGCTGAAGTTTTTGCTGGCGGGGATCGGCACGGCCCATTCGAGTATCGAGCCGATTGTGCAAGGAGATTTTCCGTGCGTGACCGACGACGAAAGTCTCGACCACGTCAGTCAGATGTTTACGGGTGCGCCGTATGAAGCCGTGATGGTGATTCGCGACGACGCTCCGCGGGATATTATCACGAAAATCGATTTGATCGATTATCTTTTGCAGAAGAGTTCGGGTAAGAGCTGACACTAAAAAGACGGCGAATGAGCCGTCTTTTTTGAAGGATAAAGGATGAAGGATGAAGGATGAAGGATGAAGGATGAAGGATGAAGATGCACTCGACTGGAGCTCGCTGGGGGGAGAGCGGAATTAGTATTCTTCTACGACTTCGCTCATTAGTCTGTGAAAACTTTTGTAGCGGGATTCGGGGAGTGTGTTTTCGTCTAAGGCTTCTAAGACGGCGCAGTTGGGTTCGGCGATGTGCTTGCAGTTGCGGAAGCGGCAATTCTTCGCGAGCTCTTGAATTTCGGGGAAGAGCGAAGTCAGGTTTTCTTTCGTCAGTCCGTAGGGGACAAAACTTTTCATACCGGGTGTGTCGACCAGCATCGCGCGCTCGCCGTAGGGAACGAGTAATGCCGCAGTTGTGGTGTGCGTGCCTTTGCCTGACCATGTGCTGACTTCGCGGACGCGGAGTTCGAGTTCGGGAATTAGAGAGTTCAAGAGCGAACTTTTGCCGACACCAGAGTTGCCGATGATTGCACTGACGCCTTCGGAAAGAAGTTCGCGCAATGCGTCGACGCCTTGACCGGAGACGTTGCTCACCGTGAAGATCGGGAAGTCAAAGCTCTCGAAGACTTCGCGAATTTGCCGCAAACGGTCTCCCGTTTCATCCAAATCGCTTTTGGTCAAAATGAGCACGGGCGAGACTTTTCCGAAGAGAGCCGCAACTAAGAAGCGGTCAATCGCGGCGATTTTGGTCACCGGCTGGAGGAGCGACGCGACAATCAACACTCGGTCGGCGTTCGCGAACATGACTTGTTTTTCTTTGCGGAGTCCTTTGCGCAAGTAGGCATTGGCACGCTGAAGGACTTCTTCGACCGCCCATTGGCCGTTTTCGAGTTGCGCATCAACCCAATCTCCGACCGCGACACCGCCGTCCTCGGAGTCGAAGAGTTTTCCGCGCAGCACGGCCTCGACTTGTTCGCCGGAATTAAGTCTGAGCAAACAAGTTCTGCGGGCGATGGTGGCGACTCGGGCGTTGGCGGTGGACGGTGGAGTCAGCATTTAGAATTGAAATGACGAGGCGATGATAACAGGGTACAAAAACGACCGTAACAGGGCATTCTTAAAAGCGCGGAGACTCGTGCGAACCGTGATAGGGTTCAGCGTGCTTGCGGTCGGCGTGCTCTTGATCGTGCTTCCTGGTCCGGCGGTTGTTGTCATACCGATCGGTTTGGCGATTCTCGCGAGCGAGTACACGTGGGCGAGAAAGTATCTGAATAAATTCAAGGAAGGCGGCGAAAAGATCAGCGCGATACTTTTCAAACGGAGCAAAACGAATTAGGTCAGTTCGCTCAAAATAAAGACTCCGCGGTCGAGGGAGGCATGGTCACCATAGAGAACGACGAGATCATTGGGTTCGAGTTCGGTATCGAGAAAAGCATTTGAAACAATGCATCCATTGCGCAGGAGAGCGACGACCTGACAGCCGCTGTCATTGGAAAATCCGAGCGCGCGCAGAGAATTTGCGCGCGCTTTGCTGTTTTCAAGAATGGGAACGGCCTCGACGAGCCTTTGCATCAGGAGTTGCGCAAGGCGGTCTGCGTTGCCTTTGTGACCGCGCAGTGTACCGTAGCTTTGGCTGCGGACGACGTCAACTTGCGCGGCGATAATGTGCGGCGGAATGTGATAGTGAGTCAGGAGTTCGACGAAGATTCGGAGCGAGGTTTCGAACTCTTCGGGCACGACGAGTTTCGCGCCAAGCCGTTCAAGCTGCTCGACTTCGGCGACGTAGCGTGTGCGAACGATTAAGTGCATGTCTGGATTCAGCCGCTGAATCGTAACGACGGCGCGGCGCGTGGCGGCAGGATCTGAGATGGCAATGACGGCGCTGTCAAAATCGCAAAGACCCAAGTGTCTCAAGAAATCGGCATGTGTGACGTCGCCGTAATGGATGATCTCTCCTTCTTTGCGGGCTTCACGCACGGTTTTAGGATTGAACTCAAGGACTTCGTGGTAGATGCCGGATTCGCGCAAGACTTTGGCGACGTTGTGTCCGTTCAAGCCAAAACCGACAATCAGCACGGCCGGAGAGGGACGCGCCTCGGGTTTCTCGACGACGATTTCTTCTCCGAGATCTCCGATACGTTTGCCCGCGTGGTAGGCGACGGTGGGAGCAAGCTGCATGACGAGCGGAGTGACGGCGAGGGTTAAGCTCGAGGCGGCGATCAAATACTGGAATTCGATTTCGGTCAGCAAGTGTCCGGCGACGGCGGCGCTGAGAAGCAAGAAAGAGAACTCTCCGATTTGCGCGAGATAAAATCCGCCTTGCACACGTCCGCGAAAAGAAAGTCCGAGCAACCGGCTGGCACCGATGACGATCAGGGCTTTGACGAGCAGCACGGCAATTGCGACGGCGAGGACGGTGTCGATATGCATGACGACGAAACGCAAGTCGAGCAACATGCCGATGGAGACGAAGAACAGCGACGAGAAGAGCGAGCTGAAGACTTGGAATTGCGAGTAGATGTGCGCACTGAATTCGTTTTCGGAAAGGATGACTCCCGCGGCGAAAGCACCGAGCGCGATGGAAAGTCCGGCGGCAGAACTTAGTGCGCCGATGACGAGCATCACGAGAATGGCAAAGAGCAAAATTGCTTCAGGCATTTGGATGCGCACGAGCCAGCGCATCATCATCGGCAGAATCCAACGGCCCAAAAGATACAAGGACAGGAGCCAACCGAGCATCAGTGCGGCGCGCATTCCGATTTCGGAGGCCGTGACAACTCCAGAAGCCATCACGCCGACGGTCATCATCATCGGGACGATGGCGAGGTCTTGGACGACGCAGATTGTGACGACCATTTGACCGAGCGGCGAGTTGAGTTCGCCTTTGTCGGTCAGACCTTTCAAGACGAGCGCGGACGAGGAAACGGCGACGACGAATCCCGCAATGACGGACGTGGAGAGCGAGAGTCCGAGCGAAAGCGCGAGTCCCGCGACGATAACGCTCGTGCCGGTGACTTGCAGGATGGCGGCGAGATAGACTTTCCACGGCGTGGATTTCAAACTCGAGAGCGAGAGTTCGAGTCCGACGATAAAGAGCAGGAGAATCACGCCGACTTCCGCGGAACTTTCGACGTGGTCGAGATTCTCGATGAATCCTAAGCCGGATGGGCCGATGATGATTCCGGTGAGGACGAAGCCCGCGATAGGCGGCAAGCCGATGCGGCGCGAGAAAAAGAGTACCGGCAATGAGCAAGCAAGGATGATCGCGAGATCATAGAACATCGGGATTTCGTGACTCATGGGGCCACCAAACTGCAAAGGTAGGCTGCCGCGAACGCGCCGTAATTTCCGACGGCGTAGCCGATCATGGCCATGAGGACGGAAACGGGAACGAGTCGTTCATCGTGACATGCCGCGACGACGGGAGCGGAAGCCGCGCCGCCGATATTTGCGGCGGACGCGATGGCGGCGGTGTGCACGTCGACTTTGAAGAAGCGCGCGGCGAGCAACAAGAAAGCTCCATGAATCACGATCCAAACTGCTGCACCAAGCAGGAACCACGGCGCTTGTCCGGCGAGACCTTCGAGACTTGCTTTGGCTCCCATGTTGGCGACGAAGAGATAGATCAGCGCCATTGCCAGCTCGTGCGAGCCGGGAATTTTGCGGGCGTTGGTTTGCGACAGAAGCAAACCCATCGTTGTGATCAAGAGAATACGATAGGTGCTCTCAGTCAAGACAGGTTTCAGTTCAGGCAGAAGCGGCGCGATGAATCCGGCCAAGGCCGTGACAGAAAAACCGAGCGCGAAAAGATAGAGCAGATGCCGCATGAGGATTGGCTCTTTTTCGGTTTTCAGATCTTCTGCGGCCTTCTTCATCTCGTGCACGCGGTCTGCGGAGACGCCTGTGAACTTGTGAAAACGGTCGGCGATATTTTTCGACGCAAGCAAAATCGGAAGCCAAACGAGATAGATACCGTTGTCGGCGATGACCGCGAGGCCGAAATCGGTGCCGGAGGTGCCGAGACCTTCTGAGACCGCAGCCATGTTGCCCGTGCCGCCGATCCAACTTCCGGCCAATGCACCGAAGCCTTTCCACGTTTCGGGACCGAGATGGCTTGCGACCAAAGCATAGCCGATGGGCGCGCCGATCACGACACCGAGGGTTCCCGCGAGCATCACGAACACGCCTTTGCCCATCACGCGCACAGTTGCGGCGACGTCGACATTCATCAAGAGCAAAACCAAGAACATCGGCAACGCGAGATCGGAGAGTCCGGAGTAGACTGGAGATTTCGTGGGTATTACGCCGGAGTTCGAGAGCACAACGGGAAGCAAATAGATGAAGAGCAGCGGCGGCGCGAACTCGAAGAGCTTCCATTTGGTTTTGTGTTCAAGCCAAAAGAAGAAGCCCGCGATGACGGCCAGCGCGGCGAGGACGGATGCGGGGGAGGAGAGAAGGGGAGTCATACCTCTTAATTTAGGGTTTTAGGGGAGGGATGCAAGCGGGGGGAGGGGTGGGAAGGGGATGAAGGATGAAGGATGAAATATGAAGTCGGAAGTCAGAATAGGTATGAGGTAAGAGGTAAGAGGTAAGAACCGAGAACAGAGCATCTCGATGTGCGGGGCAGGTGAAGACACCTGCCGCCGCGAGCCTAAGAGGTATGAGGTAAGAACCGAGAACTCAGAAGCCCCCCTTTGTCCCCCCAAAATCGCTTCGCGAGTTTTGGGGGGAGATTTGGTTGTGGTTTCGGCGGGAAATGCCTATTTTCTTGGATAGAACTTATGGGAAATTGAGTTTATGGCACACTATCCGTTGATGATACCGGGTGCGCGGGCGGCTTCTAAGGCTGAAGTCGTGGCGCCGTATGACCTCTCACCGATTGCAACCGTGGATACTGCGGGTGCGGATGCGATTGAGGTCGCGCTGAACACCGCTCAGAAACTTTTTGCTAACCGCGACGCTTGGATTCCGTTGCCGAAGAGGTTGCAGATTTTGGAGAATTTGCAAAAGCTGATTTTGGAGAATGCGGAGTCGCTGGCTTTGGAAGCTGCACGCGAGGGTGGTAAGCCGTTGATGGACTCGAAGGTGGAAGTGGCGCGCGCGGCGGATAGTATTCGAGTGTGTATCGAAACGATGCGCACGGATGCGGGGCGAGAGATTCCGATGAACCTAAATGCGGCCTCGACGGGGAAACTGGCTGTGACCAGACGTGAACCGATTGGGCCGGTGGTGGCGATCAGCGCGTTTAATCATCCACTAAACTTGATCGCGCATCAGGTCGGCCCTGCCATCGCCGCGGGATGTCCGGTGATTGTGAAACCCGCAGATGACACGCCGCTCTCGTGTTTTCGTTTTGTGGAGATGCTGCATGCGGCGGGACTTCCCGAAGAATGGTGTCAAGCCTGTATCACGAGTGATTTGAGTGTCGCGGAAAAACTTGCGACGGATCCGCGCGTGGCATTTTTGACTTTTATCGGCAGTTTCAAAGTGGGTTGGATGCTGCGCTCGAAGATCGCGCCGGGAACTCGCTGCGCACTTGAGCACGGTGGAACCGCTCCGGTGATTGTGGCCGAAGATGCTGATTGGCAAAGTGCGATTGCGCCGCTGGCGAAGGCTGCTTTTTATCACGCGGGACAGGTGTGTGTGTCGGCGCAGAGAATCTATGTGCACGAGTCGTTTGCGTTTGAGTTTGCGCACAAGTTTGCCGAAGCTGGAAACAAGATGAAAATCGGTGATCCGACTCTGACTGAGACGGAAATCGGGCCGCTGATTCGTCCGCAGGAAGTGACGCGGGTGAATATGTGGGTGAAGGAAGCCGTGGCAGAGGGAGCCGTGCCGCTGTGCGGAGCAGAGCAGTTGTCGGACACTTGCTACAAAACGACGGTGTTGTGGAATGTTTCGGAAGAGTCGAAAGTCACGACGCAGGAAATCTTCGGTCCGGTGGCTTGTGTTTATCTTTACAAAGACCTCGACGATGCAATTGCGCGGGCAAACAACTCGCCGTTCGCATTTCAAGCGGCGGTGTATACGAAGAATCTTGATACCGCTGCAAGATGTTATTCGAGATTGAACGCCTCGGCGGTGATGGTGAATGAACATACGGCGTTTCGCGTGGATTGGATGCCGTTTGCGGGGCTTCGGCAATCGGGCTATGGAGTGGGAGGGATTCCGTATTCGATCCGGGATATGCAGGTGGAGAAGATGCTGGTTGTGAAGTCTGGGGAGCTGTGAGGCGGGGGAGAAAATATGAAATATGAAGTATGAAATATGAAAAGGGGACCTGCGGCGGGTGCCGCCGCGGAATGCTGCGCGGCGCTTTGGATTGGGACTAGTGCTTTGGGAGGTTGAGTTGTGCTAGTAGATCCTTCACTTTGTTCAGGATGACAATATCATTTTACACCCCGGCACGGGCGGATTGCCATCCGCCCCTACGGTGAAAATGGAAACGGCTCGCTTGCGCGAGCCGTTTTTTTTCAGAAGCCCCCCTTAGTCCCCCCAAAACCACTTCGTGGATTTTGGGGGGAGAGGAGAATTACGGGAGGTAGATTAGCTTTTGAGTTGTGGAGTATCCGGCGCAATCGCATTTTAGGAAATAAGTTCCTGCGGCGACGCCTTGCGCGTTCCATTCTATTGTTGAGTTGCCGATTCTCGAATTGTCCAACAGAGTGGTGACGAGTTGTCCGGTTCTGTTGTAGACGCGTGCGGTGACGGGGGACTCAGTCGGAACGGCCAGCGTGATCCGTACCGTGCTGTTGAACGGATTGGGATACGCGGGGCTTACTGAAAACTCGCTTGCAATGAGTTCGTCGTGTGCGGCATTGAAGGCTTCGGTTGTGAACGACCAAAGTTCGCTTGGCATCGTGCCGGAAGCATTCACGGCCGTCACAAACCAATGATACGTTGTGCTATATTCAAGCTCGAAAGGAAGATCGACAAAAGTCGTGGTGAACGGTCCGCCGACGTCGAACGTGTCAGAAGCGTAGATGCTGACCCAATACTCCTCAGCGAAATCCGCCGCATCCCATTGCAAGGTTGAGAGAGTAACGGGAACTTCGGTGGCGCCGTTGGCCGGAATGGGATTCGTCGCTTGACCGGGAAGCGGAAGCTGCTCGGCTTCGGTGGTGAACGACCACACCTGACCGGCCGTTGTTCCGAAGTCATTGGACGCATTGACCTGCCACATGTAGGTGGTTTCCGTCAGCAACTCAATGGGAATGTCGAACGTGAAGCCGGAGGTGGTGCCCATGAAATCGAGCGGCTCCGAGGGACCGAGATAAACATCAAAGGACGTTGCTCCGTCACCGCCGGACCAGCTCAGAGTTGTTGTCACCGGGACATCCGCAGCGTTGTCGGCAGGATTGGGAGTCGAAGTGATTTCCGGCGGGGCTTCAATGACGGCTTCAGCAGCAGTCATGACGATGTTCGTGTTTGCGCCGCTCATGCTGGTGCCTTGGTGCGCACCAACATACAACCTGACAGAACCTGTTCCCGCTGTGGGAGCCGTCCAACTGAATGTGCCGCTGGTGCGGTTACTCGACGACAAGTGCACGCCGTTGTGTTCGGCGGAGACATTGTAGGTCGAGTCAGGAACGTACTCGGTGGGGAAACCGGTGACTTGCACGGTTCCGCCTCCCGAGCCGTGGCAAGAGGAAGCGCAGGTTCCGGTTGCGCCGGGTGCACCGGAATAGCCGGTATAGGTGGGACGAGCTAAGAGAGCAGAAGCGAAGAGCAGCGATAGCACTGCGAGGAGGAGGAGACGGGACATGATTGGCCCCTTTGCATAAAGTGTATGATAAATTTACAAATTACGGAAGATAAACGAGCTTCTGAGTCTGCGAGAGCCCGGCGCAGTCGCACCTTAAGAAATAGAGTCCCGCTGCATATCCAGCGGCATTCCATTCAAGATCCACAGACCTATCAATTAGGGAATTTTGGAGTAGAGTTGCAACTTGTCGTCCGGTTCTATCAAAAATGACGGCGGATACGGTGGAATTAAAGGGGACAGTCAAGGTCACGCGAACGAGTCCGTTAAAGGGGTTGGGGTAGGCCGGGGAAACCTGGAACTCGCTTGCGATTAGGGTATTTTCCGCAGCGGAAGCCGTTTCGGTTGTGAAGGACCAGACGCGGCTGGGAGTGGTTCCGCCTTCATTGACGGCGGAGACCATCCAATAGTACGTTGTGCTTGGTTCAAGGTCTGAGACCAAGTAGCTTTCGCCGCCGACGTTGTTGGCGAACAGAACCGGGGGATCTTCGGTGCCGAAATAGACTTCGCAGTAGTCCGTGGATTGATCGGCCAACCACCAGAGATTTACTTCGAGAGGCTGGTCCGTTGCAGCATCAGCCGGAATCGGATCGGAAGGAGCTCCGGGCGGAAGCTGTGTGACCGTTTCGTCGGCAACTAAAGTGATCGTTGTATTGGGACCGCTGTGGTTTCCCTGATGCGCGCCAACATAGAGCCGTACTGCTCCGGTGCCTGCCACAGGAGCCCGCCAGTAGAACGTCCCGTTTTGCCGGTCATTGGAAGACAGATGAACTCCGTTGCTTTCTTGAGCGACGGAATAGGTAGTGGTGTTTAGTCCGGCAACGATTTGTCCGGCGGTTGTGGAGCTTGTGCCGACGCGAACCGAGCCGTTGAAATTTTTGATCGACGAACCAGACAGTGCGGCGATGGTCAGCAAGTAGGTGGAATCAGGGACATATTCAGTGGGAAAACCCGTGACCTGCACGGTGCCCCCGCCGGCACCGTGACAGGTGGATGCGCAGCGACCGAGTGATCCCGGCGCACCGGAATACCCAACATAGTTGGGATGCGCAAAAGCAGAGGTAAAAAGTACGAGAAGGGATAAGGGGCCGATGTTGCGACTCATAGTTGCAAAAGCAAATAGGTGAAAAGAAGTGACACGCGTTTCGAGACGAAACGCGAATCGTTAACACTGGCTCTCCCTCAGTGGTTGGACGGCGGCGTCCGGAAAAGAGCTTAGTCGGGGAGTGGGCAGGCAACCCACTCCCCGACCGTGAAAGTTACGGCAAGTAGATGAGTTTTTGAGTTTGCACAAGCCCGGCGCTTTCAGCGCGCATGAAATACAGGCCGGCGGAATGACCGGTCGCATTCCATTCGAGGATATGCTGACCCGCACTCAAACGCGAATTAACCAAGGTCGTGACCTGACGGCCAAGCACGTCGAAGACGCGCACGGTGACGAGATTCTCGGATGCAATTGCGAGATTGATGCGAACGTTGCTGTTGAACGGATTGGGATAGGCTTCGCCGACATCAAAGGAAGCGGGAAGCTCGACGTCGCCCACGGCATTGACAGCTTCGGTCGTGAACGACCAAGTGTTGCTCGACGTCGTTCCGATGTCATTGATTGCATCCACGCGCCACATGTAGGTCGTGCTGTTCAAAAGATCCGCGGAGGGAGTGAGCATCGTCTCCGTGGTCGTGCCCAACAAGCCCAGCGGTTCAGCCGTTCCCATATAGACTTCATAGCTTGTCGCTCTGTCGGCGGCATCCCAACCGAGGCTCGTTGTGACTGCGACATCGGTTGCGTTGTCAGCCGGATCAGGATTGGTGGCCATTCCGGGAACGTCTGCGGTGGTGAAATGCCAGACGGGGCTTTCCGCCTGACCGAAATCATTCACAGCGGTGATTTTCCAGAAGTATTCGGTACCGGGATTCAACTCGCTGTAGGCATACATCATGTTGGCAAAATTGTCATCCACAACGGGCGGCGGGTCCTGCGTTCCGAACTGCACGACGAAATGGTCTGCACCATCAGATTCCCAAATCAGGAAGCCGAGCAGCGGGAAATCTGTTGCACCGTTTTGCGGAGTGGGATTGCTGGGCACTGTAGGTGGACTTCCGCCAGCTTCGACGGTGATAGTTCCTGCCATTGACGGAGCATGAATTTCGCAGATATAGCTATACGTACCGGACAGCGGAGCGGCGAAAACGAAATCGTAGGTAAAATTGGAACTGGTGGGATCACCGCTGCGGAAGACGGGCGGAGTGGAAACTTCCGCGACGTTGTGAAATCCGCCTTGGTTCATCCAGCGTACGGTATCGCCCTGCTGAATCGTGAGATTCGCGGGGGTAAACGAGATTCCGGACAGAATCACCGTGTGTAATGTTGCCGAACTGATTCCGGCCATCGTCAACAAAGTTAGCAGTACAAGCAAACGTTTCATGTGTGTTACCTCGGGTTGGTGACTCGGCTTCGGGTCAAACAACCCTCGGCCAACTCTATTTTAGAAAAAGAACTTTTTGTGTAAGTGGTGTTCCGGCAATTCTGGTGCGAAGAAAATAAACTCCGCTTGCTCCGGATGCTTGCCAGACAAATGTGTTTAGTCCGCTGTGCGATACTCCGTCAAAGAGAGTTTCGACCAATCTTCCTTGCAGATCGAAGACTTGCAAGGTGAGCGGAAGTTCGCCGTTAATGTCGAACGACAGCCGTGTCGATCCGTTGAAGGGATTTGGGAACGGCGGAGTCAATGAGAACTCGCGTGCCACCGGAACAGCGGCTGCGCTTGCGGCCTCGGTCGAAAAGCTCCACTCGGGGCCGGCCGTAGTGCCGACATCGTTGACGGCTTCGATACGCCAGAAGTATGTAGTCTCATAGAACAACGTATCGGGCGCATAGGAAATCTGAGTTTGAGTCGAGACCAGCGGCGGCGGAGACGATTGTCCGAAATAGACATTGAACGACTCGGCGCGGTCGACTTCATCCCAGTGCAAAGAACTCAAGACACTGACCATTTCGGCTTGATCGGCAGGCGACGGATGACTCGGAGTGTCCGGCGGCTGCGGGATAAACAATTCTTCGGCACTGATTTGCAAATCAGTGTTCGGTCCGGTATCATGCCCTTGGTGCGCCGCGACATAAAGCGTGACGTTGCCCGTACCGGGATTCGGCGCGCGCCAGCGAAACTCGAGTGTGTCTTGATCAAACGCAATCGCATGCACGCCGTTGGGTTCGTTGTCAACGGAGTACGTCGCGGTATTGGTGTGCGGCAGGATGACGCCGCCAGTCAAAGAACTTGTACCTATTCTGCACGACGCATTGAAGTTCTTGATCGGCAAACCGGTGCTGGTCAACTGAATGATATAGGTCGAATCAGGGACGTAGCTTTCGGGAAAGTTGTGAACTTCGACGGTGCCTCCGCCTTCACCGTGACAAGATGACGCGCACGACTGTGTACCGGGAGCTCCAGAGCACCCCACGACCCATGGTTCGGCAAAGACGCATGCCGGCAGCAGAAAAAAGAGCAGTACTTTCATGAATTTAAATCGGAATTATATATCCATTGCGAGGACGCAACGGCGGGAAGATATGGCGGCCGCGCGGGGCTACTTGCGAAATTTAATGGTGCAGCCGAAGGCTTTGGTTATCTTGGGATCGATTTGATCGGGATGACCTTCGACTAATTTGGTCAGGGCGTTGTGGAGATCGTGTTCCTTGACGTCCTTGACTTCAGTATTGTCGTCGATGCGACCTGCGTATATAATTTTGCCGCTCTTGTCGAGCAGGAATGTTTCGGGAGTGCGGTTCGCGCCATAAGCGGCGGCGACGGCGCCGTCTTCATTGATTAAGTACGGGTAAGGGAGTTTCTTCTCTTGCGCGCGCTTTTGCATCGCTTCGTAGCCGTCTTCCGGTTTGATCTTGGGATCATTGGGGCTGATGGCGATGAAGTTGATACCTTTGGGTTGGAACTCATTGGCCAAAGCGATCAAGCGGTCTTCGTAGGCCATTGCAAACGGACAGTGGTTGCAGGTGAAGACAATCAGGGTTCCAAGTTCACCGGCGCCGCTGGCCAGCGAGACCATGCTGCCGTCGACGTTTTTCAATTCAAAGGACGGGCCCATTGTACCGGGTTCGAGAGCCGCCGCAGAGATGTTTTTTGGGGCGAGGAAACTTCCTGCCACCACAACAAGGGCAACCACGGACAACATGAGGACAAGCGCTTTCTTCATCGAGACTCCTTTGGAGGGTTATTTTGATGTTGGTCACCCTATTAAACCTGACAAAATCATGACGGTTTCATTGCGATTGTCCGTCAAAAGCGATATTGTAGACTAATCTGGTGTCAGGTTTCGCAGCTTCTTAATAAACCACACCTAAGCAAGAGTTTCAACAGGGAGGAAGCACGTGCATACATTTTGTCATGTTGAACTGATAACCACGGATTTGGCCAAGAGCGCGGAGATCTATGAGAAGCTGTTCGGCTGGAAGATCGCCCCGATGATGGAGAATTACTGGATGATCGACTTGGGACCCGATGCGAACGGCATCTCGGGTGGTCTGCTGAAGATGGAAAAGATCGTGGACAACGGTGGCCAAAACTATGTGGAAGTGCGGGACATTCATGCCACACTCGCAAAAGCGGCGACATTGGGCTGCAAGACGATAGATGAGAAGCGGCCGTTGCCTGAAAATATGGGATTTATCGCGATGTTCGAGATGCCGGACGGATTCAAAGTGGGGCTGTTCTCGAATGAGTAGTGTGGACTTGATGCCACGCTTTTGAATTGCTCGAATCGCGGAGAAAACGGACAGAAAATGATCAAGAAACTAATTGAAAGTGAAGAATTTACAGCAGGTGACGGGACCATTTTGCGGGAAATTCTGCACCCGGACAAGGCTGATCTCGCCCTCGGGTATTCACTGGCTATTGCAAAGCTCGCTCCAGAGGCAACTTCAATATTGCATAGGCTTAGGACGAGTGAAGTCTACTACATCTTAAAGGGCAGGGGGAACATGGAGTTGGACGGAAAATGGACAGAGGTCGGGCCCGGGGACACGGTGTATATCGCTCCTTATGTGACTCAGCGGATCAAGAGCCTCGGGCCGGAGGAGTTGGAGTTCCTTTGTATCGTCGATCCGGCTTGGAAGGTGGAGGATGAGGAGATTCTCTGAGGGGATGGGGGATGAGGGATGGAAAAAGGCCTGCTCTGGGGAGCGGGCCTTTTTGTTAAGTCAGAAGTATGAAGTCAGAAGTCAGAAAAGAATAGGCTATTGACACATATGAATCGGAACACTATCTTGAACTCAGGTCTTGGGAAACTGGCTGGACAACTTAGCTTGGAGGCCTTAATCATGACGCGAATTCTCTCTGCATTCAGTTTTCTGAAGCGGGTGGGGTTCGCGGTTTTGTTGTTGGGCCTCGCAACAAGTCAAGCGTTCGGAGGCCTTGATGAGTGGACACAAGAAGGCAATCGCGTTGTGATGTCTGATAGCTGGCAAGGGTACTGGGATGGGCCATGTCTCTGGCAAATGGCGAGATACTCGGGGTCTGACATTCGGCCGGTCAGAATTAAGTTGTCGGATCCGGGTATCTTTGAATACCATATGTATACCAACGACTGGGAAGGAGCAAACCTTTTCGGGATATTCCAGCATCCAATTGACACCAATCGCTATTTCCGCGCCGATGACGGAGCGGCATCGAACGGTCCGGATACTCTTTGGTGGAGTTCCACACGCGGTGCGGGATGGGCATGGGCATTCTTTGATTCCAGTTTCTCTGACGTACAACTGTTTTGGGACCAGGCAAATCCGGACCACGGCATTGCACTTTGTCAAGGGCGGAGCATATGGGAAACGTTCATTCGCGGGCAGCAGTGGTTCCGTGTAGACTTGCCCATTGACGAAAAAAGAATTCGAGTTTGGGCGGACAATCCGCTGTGCGAGAAGATTTACTTTACTATCAAAGAGCAGGAGCCTCCGTACTACTTCAGAATTCTCTCGCTTGACATTGCTACCCTTGAGTTGGACACTCTTAGAACGGTGGACGTAAACGATATTCCGCAGTTAATTGTGGACAGGAGCAATCCGGACAGACTTCTCTACATCGAAAAAGAGAATTGTTATTTAGGTGAGCCGTATAGACTATGGCACACTTTGAATCAAGGGGAAACGTTTGAGATGTTGTTCGAAACTACGGACACGAATTGCTACATTGATCGAGTCTTCCAGGACTATGTCAATCCCCAACGTTGGAACATGATTGTCGGAAACAATTTCGACTTGTATGTCTCTACTGACGGCGGTTACTCGTGGGAACGCACGGATAGAAGAATCAAGCAGGCCATCCCTCTGCCCAATCGGGAAGGCGAAATTTTATCACTGTCGCCGTCGTACTATTATCGTCCGTCGGCAACCGATACCTTCCGTCAAATTGAAATTGGGCCAACGGATCGCGGCAACCAGTCTACCTACGACATTTATTACTCCGATGAATCCGGATTGCTCGTTAATATTGGTTCCGACATGTGGCGCAGTTTTGACGGCGGCTTCAACTGGCAACCTTGGGGCATTGTGAATGGCCGCTGGACGACGGACGTTGCACAGGTCGGAATTTCTTCTCCCGCAAATCGCAACGTCATGCTGAAGCTCGTGATTCCGTGGGACTCGAGAAGCAGTATTGATGGCGGCATGACTTGGCACGCAACGATCTTGCCCCCACCCGCAGATCACAGGTTTACGAGTCCTCTTTTGACGATGCATCCTACCGATAGTGCTGCTGCAATTGCATTTGGTTACCATCACGACCTTGACTCTCTTCAAATCTTAAGGACATGGGACTTGGGTCAAACGTGGCAATCAAACTACGCCAACATCTGGCCGAAGTCATTCATCATGTCCAAGATCGTCTTCTACTCCACAGAGCCTGAAACACTAGTGATTGGTGGAGTAGCAGGTATCGGTGACGTAGGTGGTTTTTGGTATTCGGCGGACTCTGGTGCAACATGGCACCTTGTCCCGGGGATGGAGAACGAGCAAGGGGGGATTCCTATTGTTGACTATGAGAACAACCGCATGATTCGCTATTCATACACATTAGGCGGACTTGCTCGAAATGATTTCACGTCGCTTACGGATTGGTATTCGATTCAAGGCAATCTTCCTAGCGGCGGTGGTGCATATTTTCTCGATCCTGATACAAGTGAAATTGTCTATAGGTGGGTTGGCCTTGATGGAATCTACAAAGGTTTGGGTGATGGTGTGTGGGAACGCTACATAGCAGCAGAGCTTGTCAGCTTCGGCAATGCTCAAGCTGTTCTGCCTGGTTGGCCCAAGACTTTTCTTGTTTCAGGAGCCGGCATAATGTCCTACACTAAGTCGCAACCGCTGAACTCTTCCTCAGAGATTCTGCCCATCGTTCAGAGTACAGATGTTTCAATTACGCTATTCCCGAATCCCACGAACGGCAGCACCACTATTAAGTGGACGCTGCCATTGGGGATTAAAAGTCGTACCATACAGGTTATCAACATTCTCGGACAACAGGTTGCCGACATTACCGTTCCTGAAAATCTGGTGTCGGGCGTGATACATTGGGACTTGACAGGATTCAATCAAGCATCTCTGTCCAGCGGATTGTACTTCGTTGGGTCTAGGGATCATCAAACCTTTACGAAACTACTATACATCCGCTAAACCAATTCTTCCGGAGGCAACGATGTTACGTGTTTTTTTGTTCCTTCTGATATCGATTTCCCTTTCTTTAAAGTATGTCTTTGCAGTTTCAGAGCCGCCCCTTCCCGCGGCGGCACCCGCTGCGGGTGCCCCGTTTCTGAGCGACTGAGAACTTAAGAATAATCTCTGACTTACAACTATGCTTCGCCGACACAGCGCTACTCGGTTGCGCTTGAGGGTCGTGGCTTCCTTGAATAGGTCCTTATCCTTCCAAGGACAGGCGCGGATGACGGAAAC